>DATEZX010000332.1:0-23029 GCA_035255225.1 Candidatus Limnocylindrales bacterium | reverse complement strand
ACTACCTGTTCCTGGTCATCATGGTCGGGCTGACGCTCGCCGCCGTCGTGGCGATGGTCCTCCACCCGATCCGGTGGACATGGGAGGAGCAGCGGCTCGTGGTCTACGGGCCGATCGCGGCAGGGGTGCTCATCTTCCTCGGAGCCCTGGCGACGGGACGCCTCGATCACACGTATCACGTCAGCCGGTTCACGGTGACGCCACCCGAGGCCGCCTTCGCGGCGATCGTCCTCGGGCTCGTGATCTACGGGGGCTTCGTCGTCGCCGGCCGGGTGGGCTTCGGGCCCCTGGCGGTGACGCCGGCGCCGGACGATCCGAAGGCCCTGCTGGATGCCCCGTCGGCCGCGCCGAGGGGTTGGCTCAACCTCGGCTCGGGCTTCGGCCTGCCTGCGATCTGGACCCTCGCCTGCCTGGTCGGACTGCCGCTCGTCGTGTACGTCATCGCGTACATCCCGTGGGCCTGGGTCGAGGGTCACCAGCTGTGGCCGGGCTGGCCGCCGGGCCACTCGGGCCAGACCCTCCTCGACCTGACGGCGGCCATGTACAACTACCACAACAATCTCGCCTCGGGCCATCCGGCGTCGTCGCCATGGTGGGCCTGGCCCTTCGATCTCAAGCCCGTCTGGTTCTACCAGGACAGCTTCGCGGGCGGCACGTCGGCCTCGATCTACGACGCCGGGAACCTCGTCTCGTGGTGGCTGGCGATCCCCGCGCTTGGCTTCGCCGCCTGGCAGGCGTTCAAGCGCCGAAGCGTGGGCCTCGGCCTGATCGTCATCGCCTTCGCCTGCCAGTGGCTCGGCTGGGCTCGCATCGACCGCGCCGAATTCCAGTACCACTACTACACGGCGCTGCCGTTCCTCCTCATCGCCCTCGCGTACTTCATCGCCGAGCTGTGGCATGGCCCGTCGTGGCGGACGTGGGTCCTGGCTCGGCTCGCCGGCGCCGCCGCCATCCTCGGCCCGTTCGCGTTCTGGCTCCTCCACCGCCCGCTGTGCGCGATTGCCCAGGTCAACGTCATCAACCCGGGCTCATCCTCCTGCCCGACGGCCATCCCTGACCTCACCCTGTCGCCGCGGACGCTGGCCACCGCGCTCGTCCTCGGTGTCGGCGTCCTCCTGACGCTGCGCCTGCTGCTCGGCTCGGGCGGCTCCGATGGAGACGGCCGTGGCCGGCCCGGGCCCTCCGTGAGGGGGCGCGTGCTGCGTGCCGGGGCCATCGCGGCCGGGGTCGTCGTCAGCCTCACCGCGATCTCGGTGGCGCTGCCGACCTCGGGCTACAGCCTGATCGCGTTCCCGGTCGAGCCGATCGCCGCGATCGTCACGATCGCCCTCCTGCCCGTGGCGGCGTACGTCGCGACGGCGCGCGATTCGCGCCGCTTCGCGGCCGGGATGGTGGCGGCGATCGGGCTGTGGTTCGTCGCGTGGTACCCGAACATCTCGGCCCTGCCGATGCCCAGCTCGCTGACCAACGTCTACCAGGGCCTGCTGCCGACGTACATCTACTCGTTCCAGTTCTGGGTCAACACGTCGGCGCGCGGCGCCGCCCCGTCGCTGTTCGGCGCGTGGCCGGCATTCCTGCTCGTCGCCATGACCGCGCTGACGGTCGCGGTCGGCTACAGCGCCTGGCAGTGGCGGATCGCCGCTGCGGAGCGCCGTCGTGACGACGCGGCGTGGCGCGGTGAGAGCGGCGCCGGCTCGGCCGCGTAGCGGAGGTCCGAGGCCTCCGCGACCTAGCCCAGGGCGGCGATCCCCGCCTCGGTGAGCGTCGCGACCTGGCGGGGCGAGGCGGGCACCGGGGCGTTGAAGCCGGACGGCAGGCTGCCCGACGCCGCGAGGCGGCGGATGACGAAACCGTAGTAGTCCTCGACCTTGGCGGTCACCCGCTCCCAGCTGAACTCGGCGGCCCGCGACACGCCCGAGGCCCCCATGGCGGCCCGGAGCTCGTCGTCGCCGAGCACCCGCGCCAGGGCCGCCGCCAGGTCCTTCGGCTCGTGGGGCGGGACGAGCAGCGCCTCGCGGCCGCGGCGCGCCACGCCTTTGTAGCCATGGATGTCGCTGCACACGATCGCCGTGCCCGCGGCCATCGCCTCGAGGAGGACGATGCCGAAGGACTCGCGGCCCGTGGCGGGCGAGCAGTAGACGTCGGCGGTTTTGAACAGCGCGTCGCGCTCGTCATCGGAGACGCGGCCCAGGAACTGGACCCCGCCGAGCCGCGCGGTCAGGACGTAGCGTCGCGCCTCGCGCTCCTGGGGCCCGCCGCCGACGACGAGGAGCCGGCATTCGCAGCCGGTCTTGCGCAGGATCCGGTAGGCCTTGAGCAGGTCGAGGAGGCCCTTGCGCGACTCGAAGCGACCGACGAACAGGATGTTCCGTGTCCCGTCCTGCCATCTCGCGATCGGCACCGCGCGCGCGAAGCGGCCGACGTCGACGCCGTTGGGGATGATCTTGTAGTCGCCCGGGAAGTAGCTGTCGATGAAGTGGCGGGCGGCGGCCGAGACGGCGATCCGGCCGTGCAGCCGGTTGGGGAAGGCCGAGAACATCCGCGACCCGAGCTCGTACGCGGCCGAGAACCCACGGTAGGCGTGGAAGGTCGCGATGTTGACGCTCGTCGACTGGCCGAGGACCACGAGCGACAGGAACGGCACGAACGGCTCGTGGAAGTGGAGGAGGTCGAAACGCTCACGGTCGAGGACTGCCTGGACCTGCGAGACGTAGCGCGGGGACAGCGTGATCGTCCCGACCGAGCCGTTGGAGGGCACCGAGAAGCCCTTGCCGATCCGGATGACATCGCCCTCCGAGGCGCGCTGGAGGCCGTGGCTGCTCGTCAGGATCCGGACGTCGTGGCCTCGCAGCCGGAGGTTCTCGTAGAGGTGCCGAACGTGCTGGTTGACCCCGCCGGGCAGCGGGTAGACGTACGGCGTCACGAGGCCGATCTTCACCGTCGGGCCTGGCCCGCGGGTGCCGCCCCGTCGGCCGATCGGCGTGCCGCATCGCTGACCGGCCACGGCGCCACCGGGTGGCCCGCAGGGTAGCCGAGGTCCCGGCCGCGGCCGTCGCGGCGGATCCGGCCGGTCAGGCCGGCCCGAGCATCACGGCCGTACTTCCGGAGCTGCTCGCGGAACGTCCCCAGCTGCGAGGTGGTCGCGTGGAACGAGCCGTGGTAGTGGGTCGCCCCGGTCTCGATCGCGGCTCGCAGCTCGGCGGCCGTGCGGCCCGGGAAGCTCGTCCAGCCGATGCCGATCGCGGCGAGGGCGTGGGCGTCGGAATTGCCGACCTTCGGGAGGTCGTGCTCCTCGGCGAAGCGGACGACGCGGGCGTGGAACGGCCGCCCGATCGTCGTCGGATTGAAGGCCTCGATCGCGTCCGGCCGGAAGCGTGGCTCGTCGGCCAGCAGCCGGCGCAGGGCGAAGCCCTGGGCACACAGCGGGTACGGCACGAGGGGGTGGGCCGGGATCGCGATCCCGCCCTGGTCGTGGATCTCGGCGATCGAGCGACGGAGCGAGCGGAAGGGCCTGATCGGCTCCTCGATCCAGAGTGCCAGGAGGTGGCCGCCGAGGGTCGTCACCTCCTCGCCGACGACGACCTCGAACCGCAGGCCGCGGTCGCGCGCCATTGCCCGGCCGACGAGCGCCGCGTCGATCCGCTCGTGGTCGGTGATGGCGATGACATCGAGCTCGGTCGCTCGCTCGACGTGGTCGAGGATGTCGACGACGCCGGCCGTGCCGTCCGAGGCGAGGGTGTGGATGTGGAGGTCGGCGCGCCCGAGCCGGTCGGTCATGCAGCCTCCTCCCGCCCGCCCGGCTCGGGCGGTTCGAGGCGCCCGGTTCCGGTGGCGGCTCGCGGATCGAGGTCCGCCCACAGCGGCGACAGCAGGCTCCACCACTGCTCCGGGGCGACGGCGATAGCCTCCTCCATCGTCCGGGCGAGGGTGGCCATCGTCGCGGTGATCCGCTCGCGCCGGTCGCCCGACGCGGTCACCGGCACGGCATACAGCCGCCCGGCGTAGCGTCCGCCACCGAGTCGCCGGACGGCGCCGAGGTAGATCGGCCGGCCTGACTCAACGGCCAGGAGCGCCGGTCCGAGCGGCATCGGCGCCGGCGTGCCGAAGAACGGGGTGTCGAGACTCCCGCCGGCGACGTTGCGGTCGGCGACGATCCCGACCGGACGCCCCGCCGCGAGGGCCGCCGACAGGGCCCGCCGGGCATCACGCAGGCCCACGATCGCGACGCCCGTCGAGCCTCGCGTTCGGGCTACCCACGCCTGGAGCGCCGGGTCGGCGAGCGTCTCCATCGGGGTGAGGATCGACGTCCGGCTGCGCGCCACCGCGAAGCGGGCGGGGTACTCCACGGCGCCGAAGTGCATCCCGACGAGGATTGCCGGCGCGTCCGGCCCGAACGCCTGCGCCACGGTCTCGGGCGTCTCCACCGCCAGGTGCGCCTCGACCTCGGCGGCGTCGTGGTGCGGGATTCTGGCCAGGTCGACGTAGTACCGGACGGCGTGCCGGAAGGTCGCACGGAGCAGGCGCTCGAGGGCGGCGCCGTCGGTCGCCGCGACAGTCACCCGTGGGCTGGCCAGCCCGCGGGTCACGAGGTGGCGCACCACCCGCTGGAGGTTGCGCCGGCCGAGCGAGGCGCGCCGCGGAGCCAGGCGGTACCAGGCCTCGCCGACGACGTCGGCCAGGCCTCCGAGGACGCTCTCCGGCATGACGGCGAGGAGGTTGGCGAGCCAGGCCACCGCCCGGGCCCGGAGGCGCTGGCCGGCCGTCGCCGAGGGCCGCGGGACGGCCGCCGCCTCGGTCGAGGTGGTCATCGAGGTCCTTCGCCGGGTGAGCGGGCGCTCGCGCCGCCACCGCCCGAGGAGTCATGCCGCGCCACGGCCGCCGTCGCCGTCTCAGCTCCGGCCAGCGCCTCCTCGGTCCCGACGAGGGTCGCGGCAGTTGCGTCGTCGGTCGCCGCCACCGGGGCGGGGGCGGTGATCCGGGCCATCTCGGCCGCTCGCTCCTCGAGGACCGCGGCCTCCGCAGGGGTATCCGGCCACATCGGCTTGAACGAGTACCACTGGTCGGGCGCCGCGGCGATCGCGGCCGCGAGCGCGTCGGCGATCTTCTGGGTCGCGGCCAGGAGGTCGGCCGGGGCCGTCGACGGCACGTCGATCGGCTCGAAGGCCTCCGCGTGGAACGTCCGCTGGTCCTCGCGCCGCCGAACCGCGATCGGGAGGATCCGCGAGCCGGTCTTGGCCGCGAGCGTCGCCGGCCCGGCCGGCAGCGTCGTCCACGAGCCGAACATCCGGACCGGGATGCCATCCGGCCGGTAGCCCCAGTCGACGACCAGGCCGAGGATCTCGCGGCGACGAAGGACGCCGTAGATCTCGCGGAGGTTGCGCCACGGGATGACGCGGACCCCCCAGCGCTCGCGGGTCTTCCGGAAGAGCTCGAACAGCTCGGGGAACGACGAGTCGTCGGCCAGCGCATTGGCCGGCCAGCCGCGACCCGCGACGGCCGCGGCCACGGCCTCCGGGTTGCCGATGTGGCCGGCCGTGACGATGAGGCCACCGCCGGGCGCGCCCTTCCAGATCGGCTCGACGATGTCGACGTCGATCCCCGGGATGAGCCCGGCGGCCGCCTCGGGCGGGAGGTGCGGCAGTCGCATCATCTCGACGACGTAGCGGGCGTACTCGCCGTAGGCCTTGAACGCCGTCCAGCGGACTCGCCGATGGTCCGGTGGCAGGCCGAGGACGTGGGCGTAGTTGAGGTTCCGCCAGCGGCGCTTCTTCGGCCACAGCAGGTACGAGGCCTCGGCCCCGCGGGCGATGAGGAATCGAGGGATCGCCGGCGGGACGTGGGCGACCACCCAGGCGACGCCGCGGTAGGCGAGGACGACGCCTCGCTCGACGAGGCGCCCGCCGTGACGGCCGAGGCGCGTGCCGGGCTCGAGGCGCCGGTGGGGCGCCTCGAGCTGGCGGTCACGCGAAGTCATCTGGCCCATCGGCCCATGACTACTTCGCGACCGCGGCGGCCTTGGGTCCCATCGGCGAGGGCGTCGCCGAGGCGGCGAGCTTGCGGAGCTTCCGCTTGGCCGGCGCCTCCGTGCCGACGAGGGTCTCGTTGTCCTCGCCGCGGATGAAGGCCTCGACGCGGTTGAAGGCGATGTCATCGTGGATCTGGATCGGCGGGCTCTTCATGAAGTAGCTCGACGGGGCGACGAGCGTGCCCTTCAGGCCGCGATCCAGGCCCAGCTTCAGGCAGCGGATGGCGTCGGTCACGACGCCCGCGCTGTTCGGGCTGTCCCAGACCTCGAGCTTGAGCTCGGCGTTGAGCGGCACGTCGCCGTAGGTCGTGCCCTCCATCCGGATGTAGCACCACTTCCGATCGAGGAGCCACGGCACGTGGTCGCTCGGGCCGACGTGGACGTCGTCCGGACTGACCTCGTAGTCGAGCATCGAGGTGACGGCGTTCGTCTTGCTGATCTTCTTCGACTCGAGGCGCTCACGCTCGAGCATGTTCAAGAAGTCGGTGTTGCCGCCGAAGTTGAGCTGGTAGGTCCGGTCGAGGCGGACGCCACGGTCCATGAACAGCCGGGTCAGGACACGGTGGCTGATCGTCGCGCCGACCTGGCTCTTGATGTCGTCGCCGATGATCGGCAGGCCCTCCTCGGCGAAGCGGCGCTGCCAGTACGGCTCACGGCCGATGAACACCGGGATGCAGTTGATGAATGCCACGCCGGCCTTGAGAGCCTGCTCGACGTACCACTTCGTCGCCTCCTCGCTCCCGACCGGGAGGTAGGAGACCATGACGTCGACCTCGCGCTCCTTGAGGATGCTGACGATGTCGGCCGTCGGCCCGGGGGCCTTCTCGATGATCTGGCTGAGGTACTTGCCGAGCCCGTCGTGGGTCATCCCGCGCTCGACCTGGACGCCGAGGGTCGAGACCTGCTGGAAGACGTAGGTGTTGTTGGGCTTCGTGTAGATCGCCTCGGACAGGTCCTTGCCGACCTTGTTCTTGTCGATGTCGAAGGCCGCCACGAACTCGATGTCGCGGACGTGGTAGCCGCCGAGGTTGACGTGCATCAGCCCGGGGACGAAGTCGTCCTCCTTGGCGTTCTCGTAGTAGTAGCGGCCCTGGACGAGGCTGCTGGCGCAGTTCCCGACGCCGACGATCGCGACGCGGATCTTGCCGTCCTTCCGGCGGCTGCCGGCCCAGGTACCGCGGCCGGTCCCGTTGCCGCCGGCCTTCGCTCCGTTCTTGCCGTTCGTTGCCATGTCGTTCTCCCTGATCCGTGGCTGGCTGTGGTCCGAGGGATCGGATGTCGTTGGGGCCTGACTCGCTACATCACGGTGGCGCGCTCTGGGTCAGCCCTCCTTCGCCCGGCCGGGCTCGGCGTGCCGATCCTCGGCCCGGGCGACCTTCGCGACGTGGAGGATGCGCTGGATGACGGTGGCCCCGGCGAGCACGGTGATGAGGCCGAGGGCCGCCGCGAGCGCGATCGGACCGTCGCCGATCGGCTGGGGGCACGGTGTCGTGAAGCACTCGATCTGCGGGGGCGTTGGGATGAGGCCGGCCGCCAGGAGGCCGAGGACGAGGATGGCGACCCGGATCTCGCGGGGCGCGAGCCCGACGCCGATCATGGCCGAGCCCTGCGCGAAGCCGAGGCTCTCGGCCTTGGCCCGCACGTAGCTCACGAGGAACGCCGCGGCCATGGCGGCCGCCGCGACGACGGCGCCGAGCGGGAAGTCGACGGCCACGAAGCCCGCGGCCAGGCCGACGTAGACGAGCGCCTCGCCGGCTCGATCGAAGGTCGAGTCGAGGAACGCCCCGTAGCGGGTCGCCCGGCCGGTCGCTCGTGCCAGCGTGCCGTCGAACAGGTCGAAGATCCCGAAGACGAGGACGAGGATGCCCGCCGCGAGCCACAGCTGCGCCGTGGCGGCGAGCGCCGCGAGGCACGTGCCCGCGAAGCCGATGAGGGTCAGGGCGTTGGGCGTCAGGCCCAGGCGGCCGAGGGTCGTGGCGATCGGGATCGCCAGGCCGCGAACCCGCGCCCGCAGCGCGGGCGAGATGAGCGACCCGGTCACGATGCCGCCTCCTCGAGGCGACCGGCAGCCGTCGGGTCGGCGGGCGACGACGCCGGGCCGGCGGGCGCGGCGGCGGGGGATCCCAGGCCGAGGCCGAGGATCCGTCGCTCGTAGGTGGCGAAGCGCTCGAAGGCCTCGGGGATCAGGCGCGACACAGTCTCGCGGCCGGCGCGGCGGGTCTCGACGAGCCCGGCGAAGCGAAGCCGGCCGAGGTGCCACGACACGAGTGGCTGGCTCAGCCCGACCTGGAGGATGAGCTCGGTGACCGTGGCCTCGCCGAGGGCGAGGCGCTGCACGATCCGGAGGCGGTTCACGTCGGCGAGGGCCTTGTGGACGATCCGCAGGGCGCGGAGCTCGTCGGGTGGATCGACGACGGCGGCGAGGGTCGACCGGATGTGGGCGCGAGAGGGGGCCAAGCGGGGATCTCCGAGGGCGGCGCAGCCGCGCAGGGGTCGCGCGGATCGCGATGGATCAACCGGGGTTTATATCAATATCGGTTGATCGACGGTCGGCTGTCAAGCCCCGGGTGCCGCCTACACTCGCCGGGTGAGCCGCGGCTCGGCGATCGCCCTGCTTGTCGTGCTCGGCGCCGGTGCGTTCCTCGTCGGCCTCGAGCTCATGATCACGGCCGTCGCCCTGCCGGCGATCGTCGTCGACCTCGCGTCGTGGTCCGAGCTGCGGAAGGCGTCCTGGATCATCAATGCCTACCTCCTGACCTCGGTCGTGACGATGCCGCTCGCCGGGCGCCTGTCGGACCGCTGGGGGGTCCGGCGGCCGTTCCTGGTCGGGCTCGCCACCTTCGGGATCGGGTCCGCGCTGGCCGGCGCGTCGCAGTCGCTCGACTGGCTGATCGCGGCCCGGGTCGTGCAGGCGATCGGCGGCGGGATCCTGATCCCGGTTGCGACCGCGGCAGCGTCGCACCTGTTCGAGCACGAGGCTCGACCCCGCGCCCTCGGCGTCATCGGGGCGCTGACGTTCCTCGGGATGGCCGCGGGGCCGTTCGCCGGCGCCTGGATCCTGGGGTCGATCCACCCCGAGGCGGCGCTCCCCGGACTGGCGTCCGGCGGCTCCCCGCTCGGCGTCGCGTTCGACGCGGCGTGGCGCTACGTCTTCTACCTCAACGTGCCGATCGCGATCGGCGGCCTCGGCGTTGGCTGGGCCGCATCTGTTGGTTGGGACCCGGCGCGCGGGGCCGCCCGGGTCGACATCCTCGGCGCGGCGCTCGCGACGGCGGGGCTGGCGACGCTCCTCGTTGGCCTCACCCTCGGCGGGAGCGAGCGGATCGAGGGCACGTCGCTCGACCCGGCCGTCGCCGTGGCCGGGCTCGTCGGTGGGGGCGTGCTGGCCCTCGTGGGCGGGCTGTGGTTGGCGGCCCGGCGCGACGGGCCGGTCATCGACCCGGCGTGGTTCCGCTCGCGGTCGTTCTCGTCGGCGGCCATCGTCTCCGGGCTGACCGGCTACGGCTTCGCGACCGCGATCATCGGCGGCGCGGTGTTCGTCGACCGCGTCCTGTACGGCGGGCCGGACGTCCAGCGCGTGGCTCTCGGCTCGCTGGCCGCGGCGACGGCGATCGGCGCCCTTGGCTCGGGCTTCGTGCTCCGGCTGGCCGGGCTGCGACTCACGACCCTCGTCGGGCTCGGCCTCGGCATCGCGGCCCTGTGGCGGATGGCCGGCTGGTCCCCTGCGACCTCGCTCCCGGAGGTTGCGATCTCGCTGGCGGCGTTCGGGCTCGGCTTCGGCCTGACCGTGACACCCCGCTCGACGGCCGCCGTCGAAGCCCTCGGGCGCCGAGCATTCGGGATCGCGTCGGCGACGGTGACGGTGGCCCGGATGCTGGGCATGGCCGTCGGGCTGGCGGTGCTCACGGCCTTCGGGTCGACGGTCATCGACCGCTTGAGCGCCCAGGTCTACGCGACGCCGGACGCCTACAAGGCCTTCATCCCGGAGGCGCTGCGCAACCGGTCGCTCGAAGATGGCCTCGTCGTCCAGGCCCTCGAGCAGTGGGCGTCCGGCGAGGCGGCCACGATCCTCGTCGGCATCTTCCTCGTCGCGGCGGCGGTCCTGGCGGTCGCGCTCGTGCCGACGCTGGCCCTCGAGCGCGCGGCGGTGTCCGCCGGCGCGGCGGTGTCCGCCGGCACGGAGCGCACCGGCGCGGGGCGCACCGGCGCCCACGGGGCGGCCCAGGAGGACGAAGATGACGGCGATGCGCCAGCCACCGCCTTTTGAGACCCTCGCCGGCGCCGGCGCCATCCACCTGACGCGGTATGCCAGCGGGGCCGTCGAGGAGTGGGGGGGCGACGCCGCCCTGGCCGCGCTGGGCGAGGCGCTCGCGGCCTCGGCCGGCGACCGGCGCTCGACGACCTTGTGGATCGATCTGACCGATCCCGATGCCGCCCTCGTCGAGCGGGTCGCGGCCACCCTGGGCCTTCACCCGCTCATCGCCGAGGACGTCGTCCACGGCAACCAGCGCAGCAAGATCGAGGTCACCGACGGCCTCGTCCACCTTGTCGTCTTCGCCCTCGAGTACGACGAGGCCGCGACCGGCCCGACTGGCGATCGCGTCCTGGCACGGGAGATCGACATCGTCCTCGGCGAGGGATTCCTGCTGTCGGCCCATCCGTCGGCCTGGGACCCGCGGTCGGGCGACCACTTCCGGACCGGCCCCGCCGAGGTCATGAAGGCCGGCCCCGACCACCTCCTGTGGGCCATCGTCGACGGCATCGTCGACGGCTATTTCCCGTTCGCTGACCGGCTCGAGGACCTCATCGATCGCCTCCAGGACGAGGTCGTCGGGCAGCCTGACCGGCGGACCCTCGAGGAGCTCTTCGAGCTCAAGCGGGGCCTCATCGCGGTCCGCCGCGCCGTTTCGCCCGTCCGCGAGATCCTCAACCAGCTGACAAACCGCGAGCTGGCCCTCATCGACCCCGAGGAGGTCCTGTACTTCCGCGACATCTACGACCACGTCATCCGCCTGGCCGACGAGCTGGACACCGACCGCGATCTCGTCGCCGCGACCGTCGAGATCTACCTCTCGACGATCAACAACAACCTGTCGGCGATCATGAAGCGCCTGACCGGGGTGACGGTCATCCTCGCCGGGATCGGGGCGATCGCCGGCATCTTCGGGATGAGCGAGGCCGGCTCGGCGTTCGCGGGCGTCGAGGCGGGTGGCTTCTGGCTCGTGACCCTCGGGGTGGTGGCGCTCGCGGTCGGCGCCGCCGCCGTCCTCCGCCGGATGGGCTGGATCTAGGCGATCGGCTGGATCTAGGCGCGATCGACCGGCCCTAACGCATGCACACCCACGGATGCGCCTGCGGGTGGGCCGCGCTCGGCGTCGTCGGCCCGGACGAGACGAGCTCGCTGATGACGAAGACCTTCGGCGTGTCGAGCGTCGGGCCCTCGCAGGTCTGGAGCCACAGGAAGCCGACGTGGTCCTGGAAGGCCGGCTCGATCGACGTCTGGTGGCGCCGGACCTCGATGACCTTGTAGAGGAACAGCATGTTGTCGCTGGTGTAGACCTCGACGGTCATCCCGAGCATCGACTGGCCGTTGTTGATCTTCGACCGGGTCAGCAGCGGCAGGAACATCCCGCGGGCGGCGTGGGCGTACAGGTACGTCGCCCGCGCCTGGCCGGGCTGGCCGAGCTGCTGGTAGTACTCGGCGACGCCGCACGGCGGGAAGACCCCGACGTCCGGCGGCTGGGCGATGACCGGCAGGTCGATCCCGAGCAGCGGGATGACGACCCGGGTCGTGACGCGATCCGGGGGGAAGGTCGGCGTGGCGTCGGGGGTGGCGTTCGCGGCGGGCAGGACGAGCGACGAGTCGGTCGTCGGCAGGGGATCGACCGGCGCGATGGCCAGGACGGTCGGGGCCGGCTCGGCCACGGTCGTGTACGACATGAGGCCGCTGCCGAGCGTGCCGACGCCCACGGCGAGCAGGAGGGCCGGGAGCAGGCGCAGGCGGAAGCGGTCGGCGATGCTGTTCACGTTCGGACCCCGGACTATAGCAACGAGGTCCAGCGAGACTCCCTTACGGTCCCCTTTCGGATCACGTTCGGGGTGCGGCCCGGCACCGGGTCCGCGGCGCCTCCTCGGCGCCTCCGCGGCACCGCGTGTCGCGGCACCGCGGCCTCAGGCGGCGCCGGGTGAGCCGATCGCGCGGGCGGCCTGGATGACGATGTCGAGGAGCGTGCCCGGGGCAATGCCGAACAGGATGGTGAGCGCCGTGGCGGCGGCCAGGCCGCCCCACATGAGCCGGCCGTGGGTCAGCGGCGACTGCTCGCCCTGCGGCTCGCGCATGTACATGTAGACGACGACCCGGAGGTAGTAGAAGGCGGCCGCCGCGGCGTTGAGGACGGCCACGACGGCCAGGACCCCGAGGGCCGCGTTGCCGGCCTGGCTGGCCTGGACGGCGGCGAGGATGACGTAGGCCTTGGCGAAGAAGCCGGCCGTCGGCGGGATCCCGGTCAGCGACAGCAGGAACAGCGTCATGAGCACGCCGAGCCACGGCTCCCGGCGGCCGAGTCCGGCGAACGTCTCGAGGTTCGAGGTCACGCCGGCGCGGCGCTGGAGGGCGGCGATGACGGCGAAGGCGCCGAGGTTCATGGCCGAGTACGCCGCGCCGTAGTAGAGCAGGCCTTCCAGGCCCTCCTGCCGCCCGGCGCCGTAGGCGGCCAGGCCGACGAGCATGTAGCCGGTGTGGGCGATCGAGGAGTAGGCGAGCATCCGCTTGACGTTCGTCTGGGTCAGCGCGACGAGGTTGCCGAGGCTCATCGTCAGCAGCGCCAGGACGATGACGACCTGGACCCAGTCCGAGCGGAGCGGGTAGAGCGCCCCGACGAACAGCCGCAGGATCAGGGCGAAGGCCCCGACCTTCGGGCCGACCGAGAGGTAGCCGGTGACCGGCGTCGGCGAGCCCTGGTAGGCGTCGGGGGTCCAGTAGTGGAACGGGACGGCGGCGATCTTGAAGGCCACGCCCGTCGTCATGAACGCCAGGCCGAGGGCCAGCCCCGGCGACAGCGCCGCCGACCCGCTGGCGATGCCGGTGAGGGTCTGCGCGATCCCGGAGATGCTCGTCGTCCCGGTCAGGCCCCACACGAACGCCAGGCCGAACAGGAAGATCGCCGAGCTGAACGAGCCGAGGAGGAAGTACTTGATCGCGCCCTCGGTCGAGTAGCCGTCGCTCTTGTGGTAGCCGGCGAGGAGGTAGCCCGGCAGGACCATGAGCTCGAGGGCGATGAACAGGACCAGCAGGTCGCCGGCCGCCGAGATGAGCATCGCGCCGGTCATCGCGAACAGCAGCACGATCGTGAACTCGGCCAGCGGCAGGCCCCGTGGCTCGAGGTAGTCCGGGGCGAAGACGATCGTGAACGCGACGATGCCGATGAAGACGAGGTCGAGGAACGTCGTCAGGCCGTCGACGACGTAGGCCCCGCCGAACGCGGTGGCGGCGGCCTGTCCGGTGACGACCGTGAGGACGGTGATGACGGCCAGGCCCCCGAGCGCGACAGCGAGCACCGGGTTGCGCGCGCCCGGCCGGACGATGTCGACGACGAGGACGGCCATCGCGAGGGCCACGCCCGCCGCGAACGGGGCCATCGTCACGACGTCGCTCCAGGTCATCGGCTCAACCCGCGCCTTCCGCCGGGACCACGCTCGTCGACGCTGCCGCCGGGCGCAGGCTGAGGAACCGGATGACGACCACGGCCACGACGATCCCGATGCCGATCGCGACGATCGCCGGGTCGATGGCGATGGCATGGGCGTTGGCCACCGAGGCGAGGGTGTCCGCGACTGGCTGCCGGATGAGGTCGAGCAGCAGGCCTGGGAAGAACCCGAACGCCACGACCATGGCCCCGAGCGGCGCGAGGGTCAGGACCTCGACGGCGCTGATGTCCGACAGGTGGTCCCTGATGCCCAGCAGGAAGGCCGACGGCTCGCCGAACGCGATCCGCTGGAACATCCAGAGCAGGTAGGCCGCGCCGAGGATCATGACGAAGGCCGCGACCGCCGCCGCCCAGGGGTTGACGGCGAAGGTCCCGACGAGGGTCAGGAACTCGCCGACGAAGCCCGACAGGCCGGGCAGCCCGGCCGAGGCGAAGATGAAGAACCCGAAGATCGCGGCATACGTCGGGGTCAGCGCGGCGAGGCCGCCCATCCTGGCGATCGACCGATCGTGGGTCCGCTCGTAGATCACGCCGACGAGCAGGAACAGGGCGCCCGTGATTAGGCCGTGGTTGATCATCTGGAGGATCGCCCCGGACAGGGCCTGGGCCTGGAAGACGAACGCCCCGAGGGTCACGAAGCCCATGTGGCTGACCGATGAGTACGCCACGAGCTTCTTGAGGTCCGGCTGGACGAGCGCGACCAAGGCGCCGTAGATGATCGCGATCAGGCTCAGGACGATGATCAGCGGCGCGTACGTCACGGCGGCGTCGGGGTAGAGCGCGATCGCGAAGCGGATGAGCCCGTAGCCGCCCAGCTTCAGGAGGACCCCCGCCAGGATGACCGAGCCCGCCGTCGGCGCCTCGACGTGGGCATCGGGCAGCCAGGTGTGGAACGGGAACATCGGGACCTTGATCGCGAACGCCAGGAACAGGGCCGCGAAGCCGAGGAGCTGCAGCGTGTCCCCGAAGCCGGCCGTGCTCGCGTATGCCCGGAGGACCTCGAAGTCGAAGGCCCCGGTCCAGCTCCCGCCGTGAGCCGCCTGGTAGGCGAACGCCGTCGCGAGGATCGCCACGAGCATGAGCAGCGACCCGACGAGGGTGTACAGGACGAACTTGATCGTGGCGTAGATCCGGTTCGAGCCGCCCCAGATCCCGATGATCAGGTACATCGGGACAAGGACGACCTCCCAGAACACGTAGAACAGGAAGGTGTCGAGGGCCAGGAACACCCCGGTCATCCCGACCTCGAGGATCAGGAACGTGACCATGTATTCCTTGATCCGCGCCTGGATCGGCCGGAAGCTGGCCAGGATGCTGATCCAGGTCAGGGTCGTCGTCAGGACGACCAGGGCCAGCGACAGGCCGTCGACACCGAGCTTGTACTGGATCCCGAACACGGGGATCCAGCTGGCCTGCTCGACGAACTGGAAACCGGGAGCGCTCGCCTGGAACCCGGCCGCCAGCACGAGCGACGCGACCCACGCCAGGAGCGCGGTTGCGAGGCCCAGCAGGCGGGCCCAGCGCGCCGGCGCGAAGGCCACGACGAGGGCGCCGACGAGCGGCAGGAAGATGACGACGCTCAGGATCGGAAAGCCGTGCAGGACGTCGGCGATCGATGTCATCGCTCAGCGAGCCACGATGACGAGGTACGAGCCGGCCATGACGAGCAGCCCGAGCGCGATGCCGAGGGCGTAGTTCTGCACCCGACCCGTCTGGATCCGGGCGAGGTCGGTGCCCGCGCGGCGGGTGACCGACCCGATGCCGTTGACGATCCCGTCGACGATGTTGCGATCGAACCACGCCGAGCCGTTGGCCACCCAGCCGCCGATGACCACGAACAGGACGTGGTTGAGGTCGTCGAACCACCACTTGTTGACCGACGCCCGGTACAGGCCCGGGACTCGGGCCGTCAGGGCCCTCACGCGCTCCGGCTCCGCCTTGCCGCGGATCGGCCCGAGGTCGACGCCGAACAGCCGCCACGCCACGAGCAGGCCGGCGACGGCAACGGCGATGCTGATCAGCAGGAGGCCGCCGTCGATGCCGAGCAGCTGGAACTCCGCCTCGCTCCGGCCGAGCGCCTCCTGGGCACCCTTGAAGACCGGCTCGAGCCAGCCGGCGAGGAGGCCGGTCTGGCCGCTCTGGCCGAAGAGCGGCCCGAGCGGCGGGCCGGGCCACGACAGGATCGCGCCGAGGACGAGCGACGGGATGGCGAGCAGCCACAGCGGCACGGTCATGACCCGAGGCGACTCGTGGATCTTCGGCTCGACGGCCTTGTCCACCCGGCTCTCGCCCCAGAACGTCAGGCCGATGAGCCGGAACATGTAGAACGCGGTCATGACCGCCACGACGATCCCGATCGCCCAGACCCAGTAGAAGCCGGTCTTGAACGCCTCGCCGAGGATCTCGTCCTTGCTGAAGAACCCGGCCAGCGGCGGGATCCCGGAGATCGCGATCGCGCCGATGAGCATCGTCCAGTAGGTGTGGGGGATCTTCTTCGCCAGGCCGCCCATCTTCCGCATGTCCTGCTCCTCGTGGACGGCATGGATGACCGACCCCGAGCCGAGGAACAGGAGGCCCTTGAAGAAGCCGTGGGTCATGAGGTGGAAGATCGCCGCGCTGAAGGCCCCGACGCCGAGCGACGCGAACATGTAGCCCAGCTGGCTCAGCGTCGAGTACGCCAGCACCCGCTTGATGTCGGTCTGGGTCATCGCGATCGAGGCGGCCAGGATCGCGGTGAAGATCCCGATCGCCGCCACGAAGGTCATGACCTCGGGCGCCGCGGCGAACAGCGGGTTCGCCCGGGCGACCATGTAGACCCCGGCGTTGACCATCGTCGCGGCGTGGATGAGGGCCGAGACCGGGGTCGGGCCCTCCATCGCGTCGGGCAGCCAGACATGGAGCGGGAACTGGGCGCTCTTGCCGACGGCGCCGGCGAAGACGAGCAGGGCGACGATCGCGACCGGGACCGGGAACGCGACGAGGGTCTGGCTCGACAGGACGCCCAGCGAGTCACGGATGTTGAGGGTGTGGGTGTTGGCGAAGATGGCCATGATCCCGAGGGCGAAGCCGACGTCGCCGACGCGGTTGACGATGAACGCCTTCTTGCTCGCCAGGGCGGCCGAGTTCTTGCGGTACCAGAAGCCGATCAGCAGGTAGCTGCACAGGCCGACCAGCTCCCAGGCCACGAACAGGACCAGCCAGCTGTCGGCCAGGACCAGGATGAGCATCGAGACCATGAACAGGTTCAGGTAGGCGAAGAACCGCCAATAGCCCGGGTCATGACCCATGTAGCCGATCGAGTAGACGTGGACCAGCATCCCGATCGTCGTCACGACGATCAGGAGCACGGCGCTCAGGTGGTCGACGAAGAACCCGGCGCTGATGATGAAGTCCGGCGAGCCGGCGGCGCCGTGGGCCGGGATCCACTGCCACAGCGTGACCCCGAAGCCCGCCTCGCCGAACGGCTCGGCGTTCGTCAGGGCCGCCGCGACGACGACCATCGCCACGAGCCACGAGATGACGACCGCGCCGACCGGGATCCAGTGGGCCTGCCTGCCCAGGCGCTTGCCGATCGCGGCGGTGATGACGAAGCCCGCCAGTGGCAGGGCGACGATGAGCGGGACCAGGAGGTCGTAGCTCACGGCCGGAGGCTCATCGGCGCATCGCGTCGTACTCGTCGACGAGCGGCGTCTTCCGGTTGCGGTAGATCGCGATGACGATCGACAGCCCGACCGTCGCCTCCGCGGCGGCGACCGCGAGGACCAGCAGGGCGATGACCGCGCCGCGGTCTTTCAGGGCCGGGATGAAGGCTCCGAAGGCGACGATCGCGAGGTTGACGGCGTTGAGCATCAGCTCGATCGACATGAGCATCGAGATCGCGTTCCGGCGGGCGAGGAAGCCGAACGTCCCGATCGCGAACAGCAGGCCCGACAGGGTCAGGTACGTGTCGAGCTGGTCGGCCATCAGCGCGTCTCCCCGTCCCCGGCCGGCGCGTCGCGCTTGGCCAGGAACACGCCGCCGATGACCGCCGCGAGGAGCAGGACGCTCACGACCTCGAACGGCAGGACGTAGTCGGAGAAGAGGAGCCGGGCGAGGTCATCTGTCGCCACGTGGATGCGCGCGGCCGCCGCGGGCCAGTCCGTCCCGGACACCGCCACGCCGATGATCACGGCCAGGACGACCGCGGCGAGGCCGGCCCAGCCGGCCTGGGTCTGGAAGACGAGCTGGCTCGGGCCGGCCTTCGTCTGGGTCAGCATGATCGCGAACAGGACGAGGACGCTGATCGCGCCGACGTAGACGATCGCCTGGGCGGCGGCGACGAGCGGCGCGCCGAGCTGGACGTAGATCCCCGCCAGGGCGATGAAGCACACGATCATCGCCAGGCCGCAGCGGATGATGTCGCGCATCGTCACGACCGCCAGGGCTGAGACCAGCAGCAGGGTCGCGAACGCGGCGAGCAGGGAGTCGTCGAAGCTCTGGCCGCCGAAGACGAAGACGACGATCGCGGGCGTCGTGACGATCCCGATCGCGACGGCGGCCGCCAGGAGGTACAGCCAGGCCCGCATCGGCGCCCTACTCCAGGTGGGCGTGGCTGCCGTCACCGGCCCCGCCACCGTTCGCGGAGCCGGGCGACAGCCGCGCCGGGAGGACCTTGAGGACGCGCGAGCCCTCGACGTACCGGCCGCCGTCGATCGCCCGTTGGAGCCAGTCGCGCTCCTTGCGGATGTAGGTGACCTCGGTCTCGCGGTCGACCTCGGCCAGGGCCATCAGGTCGATCATCGGCTCGGCCCGGCTGGTGTGCGCCAGCTCGAACTCGCCGCCGTCGCGCAGGGCGTCATACGGGCAGGCGTCGACGCAGATGCCGCACAGGATGCAGCGGCTCTCGTCGACCTCGTACTTCTGGAGGACCCTCGGCTTCGGCATCAGCGCGCCGGTCGGGCAGGTCTCGGCGCAGCGGCCGCACGACACGCACGGCGTGTCGTTGAGGCTCATGTCCAGCGGCGTCGTGACGAGGGTGTCGAAGCCGATCCGCATAAAGTCGTAGCACGCCGCGCCAACGACCTCGGCGCAGACGTTGGCGCAGCGCCCGCAGTCGATGCAGCGCGCCGGCTCGCGGAGGATGAAGGCGTGGCTGTCGTCGCGGACGTAGTCGTGGTTGACGCCCGTGAAGCGGTTCTCGTTGACGCTCCGCAGGCCGGCGCCCTGGTTCGGCCGGGGCTCGAGCGTCGTGAGCGTCGTGCCGTACTCGATCCCCAGGCGGCGCAGGTCGCAGTAGCCGATCGCCTCGCACGTGCACTGGAGGCAGCGGGTCGACTCCGCGACGATCTCCTCGACGGAGTACGGGAACTCGTACTCGACGTAGCTGTCGCGCCGCTCCTCGGCCTCGAGCGCCTTGAGCCGGTAGCGTGGCTCCTTGACCTCGGCCGTGAACGGCACGATCGACAGGAAGATCGGGTCGGGCTCGGCGAGCGTCTGGCGGGTCTTGATCGCGGCCAGGTCGTGGCCCTTGAGGTAGGCGTCGACGGCGTAAGCCGAGCGGCGGCCCTCGGCGATGGCCTGGACGACCGTCGCCGCGCCGACGCGGACGTCGCCGGTCGCGAAGACGCCGGGCCGGCCGGTCTCGAAGGTCACCGCGTCGGCCTGGAGGCGGCGGTTCCTGGTGGCCTTCGGGCCCTCCGAGCCAGGGCCGATCCAGTCGAGCTCGGGGCCCTGGCCGATCGCCAGCAGGACGCGGTCGCAGGCGATCGTGAACTCCGTCCCGGGCGCCGGCTCAGGGCGGCGGCGGCCGGACGCGTCGGGCTCGCCGAGCTGCATCCGGATGAACTCGACGCCGGTGACCTTGCCCTGGTCATCGGTGAGGACCCGGACCGGGCCGGCCTGGAAGATGGCCGTCACGCCTTCCTCGATGGCCTCGTGGACCTCGTTGGCGGCGGGCATGTCCTTCATGTCGCGGCGGTAGACGAGCGTCACCTCCGCGGCGCCCTGGCGGATCGACGTCCGCGAGCAGTCCATCGAGGTGAAGCCGCCGCCGATGACCACGACGCGCTTGCCGGCGTGGCCGGGATAGGGCAGGCCGAGGGTCGCGGTCCGCAGGTACTCCAGGCCGTCCAGGCATTCGGCCGCGTCCTCGCCGGGCACCCCGAGCTTGTTGGTGTCGTAGCAGCCGATGGCGATGAGGACCGCGTCGAAGCCCTGGAACTGCAGGTCGTCGAGCGTGAAGTCCACCCCGAGCGCCTGGTTGCACACGACCACCCCGCCGAGGCGGGCCACGCTCTCGTACTCGGCCTCGAGGACCTCGACCTTCGGCAGGCGGTACTGCGGGATGCCGTAGCGGAGCATGCCGCCGGGCGCCGGGTCGCGCTCGAAGACGGTGACCTCATGGCCGTTGATGAGCAGGTAGTAGGCAGCGGCCATGCCGGCCGGCCCCGAGCCGATGACCGCGACGCGGCGGCCGGTCGGGGCGGAGCGCTCGAACGGCAGCGGCGGATCGACGTCGTCGTCGAGCATGGCCTTGATGACCTGGTCGCCGGCGTAGCGGTGGGAGTCGCGGATCGCGATCGCCTCGTCGACCTCGTCGCGCCGGCAGTGCTCCTCGCACGGCGCCGGGCAGACCCGCCCGAGGACGCTCGGGAAGGGGATCGTGCGCTTGAAGATCCGGGCCGACTCGCGGAAGTTGCCCTCGGCGTTCTGCTTGAGGAAGCCCGGGATGTCGATGTGGCTCGGGCACTTGTTCTGGCACGGCGGCAGGCAGTAGGCGTTGTGGTCGCTGAAGATCAGCTCGAGGTTCGTCCGACGGAGGCGGCGGACCTCGTCGGTCTGGGTCTGGACCTTCATGCCCGCCTCGGCCTGGCGCGAGCACGAGATCGGCGGATGGCCTTCGCCCTCGACCTCGACGACGCACATCCGGCAGGCCCCGAAGCCCGGCAGCTTGGGCTCGTAGCACAGGGTCGGGATCTCGATCCCGTTGTCGCGACAGACCTCGAGGATCGTCTGGCCCTCGAAGCCCTCGACGACGCGCCCGTCGACCTCGATCCGGATCCGCGGCGAGGATTGCGGTCGCTGCGGGGCCTGGGTCGTGATGAACCGCTCGGCGACGGAATCCTCGAGCGGCGCGACCGTGCCCCGGACGGCCGGCGTGTCGGGCCGGCTCTCGGGTGTCTCGGGTCGGACGATCAGGTCGGTCATCGGGTCACGCGGCGCTCGTCGTGGTCGTCGCGGGCGCGGCCGGCGCCGCGCCGGCAAGGGCGATCGGATGGCAGACGCCGGCGGGGCACTCGCCGCGCTCGAGATGGGCGTCGAGCTCGGGGCGGAAGTAGCGCAGCCCGCTCGTCAGCGGCAGCGTGGCCAGGCGCTCGTGGTCGCACAGCGCCGAGCCGATGATGTCGTCGGCGAGGTCCACGAGCAGGTCGAGGTCCCTCGCGCGGGAGGTCCCGGCGCTCAGCCGCTCGCCGATCTCGGCCAGCCGACGGGTCCCGATCCGGCACGGGATCGTCTTGCCGCAGGCCTCGTCGGCACAGAAGCGGGTGAGGAGCCGTGCGAGGTCGACCACGCACGCCCGCTCGTCGGCGATGACGATCGAGCCTGACCCGACATGGGCCCCGGCCGCCCGCAGCGCCTGGTACGTGTACGGCGTCGAGAGCTGGTCGGCCGGAAGGATCCCGCCCGACGGCCCGCCGACGAGGACAGCCTTCACCTGGTGGGCCGCCCCGGCACCGCCGACGAGCTTGACGATGTCCCGCAGGGTCGTGCCGAATGGGACCTCGGCGACTCCCGCCCCCGCCGGCCCCCGGACGTCGACCAGGATCGTGCCAGGCTCCTCGGCCGTGCCGACGCTCCGGAAGCCTTCGGCCGAGTGACGGAGGATCCACGCCACCGCGGCCGCTGTCTGGGCGTTCTGGACGACCGTCGGCGCGCCCCACAACCCGTCCTCGGTCGGGTGCGGCGGGCGCTGCTCGGGCTGGCCGCGCTTGCCCTCGAGGGCCTTGATGAGGACCGTCTCCTCGCCGAGCATGTAGGCGCCCTGGACGGTCCGCACCTCGATCTCGAGTCGGCGAGCCGAGCCGGGCCGGTGTCCGGCGAGCGAGGCGATTCCCGCTGGGTCCAGTCCGAGCACGCCTGCCGCGTGGGCCGCGGCGATGGCGGCCTCGAGCGCCGCGATCGCGGCCGTCTCGCCGGTCCGGACCGCGATGACCGCCTCCTCGGCGCCGATCGCCCAGGCCGCGATCGCGGCCCCCTCGACGACGGCCGTGGCGTTCTCGGCGACGAGCGTGCGGTCGGTCAGCGAGGTGGGATCCGCCCCGTAGGCATTCACGACGACGGCCGGCGTCTTGGCGCCGGGGACGGTGGCGGCCGCGGCGGCAGCCCGCCACTTCTCGCCCGTCGGGTAGCCGCCGCCGCCGCGGCCGCGGAGGCCGGAGGCGGCGACCTCGGCGATCGTGCCGGCCGGCCCCAGCTCCCGCACCGCGCGGCGCAGCCCGGCGAACGGCTCCTCACCCGTCGGGGCGTGCTCGAGCAGGATCGTCGGCCAGGCGGCCGGGGTCTTGAGGAGGCTCACGAGGGCCGCCCGCCTGGGGCCGTCGTGCCGGCACCGTGCAGCGACGCGTCGAGCGCTTGCAGGTAGACCGCTTCCGATGGCCGGCGCGCGGCCATCGCCGCGACCTGGGCCTCGGCCTCGGGCGACTCGAAGTGGAGGTGCCCGTAGTACGTGGCGATCCCGTAGATCAACGCATACCACGCCCCGGTGACCTGGCTGATGCGCTTGATCGCGGCGACCGGAAGGTGGCCGTACAGCGCCTGGGTCGCCTCGAGGATGCCGAGCATCTGCTTCGGGTCGTGGTCGAATCGCTCCAGGACGTCGTCGAGTCCGGACAGGTCGAGCGCCTCGAACGACGCGAACGCGGGATCGGGCACGGTCCGGCCGGCTCGCCGGAGGGCCGACTCCTCGCGTCGCTCGCCGTACGTCTCGGGTGGGCCCCAGTGGACGTGGAACCGGCCCTTCGTGTCCATGCCGCCCATGTCGATGCACTCGATCGGGCAGGCCTGGGCGCACTGGAAGCAGGTCTCGCACTTCAGGGCGCCGTGCTCGCCGAGGAGGAGCTGGAGGCGGCCCCGGAACTTCGCCGCGACGTCGGCCCGCACCTCCGGATACTTCACCGTCGCCTTCGGCTCGAAGAATCGCCGCAGGGTCAGGCCCATGCCCTTCACGATCCCGACGCCGGGCACGAAGCTCACAGGCCACCCTTCCACTGCTGGACGACGATCACCGCCAGGGCGGTCACGAACAGGTTGAGGAGGGCCG
>DATEZX010000331.1:0-2256 GCA_035255225.1 Candidatus Limnocylindrales bacterium | reverse complement strand
CCCGGCGAGGAGCCTCGCCTCGGCACCGCGCTCGACGATCGTCCGATCATGCGGCCCGGCCGGCAGCAACAGGACTCGCGCGCCCGGCTCGGCGGCCAGGAGCGCCTCGCTTGTCGCCACCCCGACCAATGGGACCGCCAGCTCGTGGGCCAGCACCTTCGCGGTCGCGAGCCCGACCCGGAGGCCGGTGAAGGCCCCGGGTCCCGTCCCGACGACGACGCCGGCGAGGTCGGCCAGCGCCAGCTTCCGATCGGCGGCGAGGGCCTGGATCGTCGGCAGGAGGTGGCTGCCATGACGATGCTCCGCCGGGAACGTCCGGACCTCGAGGAGCGAGCCGTCCGGCCGTCCGGCGGCAACCACGACGACGCTCGTCGCGGTGTCGATCGCGAGGAGCCAGCGCTCGCTCATCCGCCTGCCGCTCCGGGCCCCGCCATCGCCTGAGCCGCATCGAGATACCGGCCCAGGGCCTCGACCTCCGTCTCGAGGCGGATCCTCCGCGGCTCGTCGCCGACTCCGGCGATCCGGACGTCGAGGCGCTCCGGCGGGAGCGTCGGCCCGAGCCGATCGGGCCACTCGACGAGGGTCGCTCCGTCGGCCTGCCGCTCGTCGAGGAGGCCGCCGGCGACGACCTCCGCCGCGTCGGCGAGGCGATACAGGTCGAGGTGGAAGAGGCGCAGGCGCCCGGGATGCTCGGCCATGAGGATGAAGCTCGGCGAGCTCACGGTCCCGGCCACCCCCAGCCCCCGCCCGAAGCCCTTGGCGAACACGGTCTTGCCAGCGCCGAGCTCGCCCCACAGGCACAGCAGGTCGCCGGCCTCGGCGACGTGGGCCAGGCGCTCGCCGAGCGCGAAGGTCTCCGACGGTGAGGCGCTGACGAGCTCGACGGCGCGAGCGACGCGCGGCGTGGCCACGCCGGTCAGGCGAACCGCTCGAGGTCGCCGAGCGGGACCGCGACGGCCGGCCGGTCGCCGAACCGGACGAGGCCGGCCTCCAGGACCACCCCACCCGGGAACCGGCGCGGCCCGGCGAGGCCGGCCCACTGGCCCTCGGCGCCAACCAGGGGGCCCGAGCGGACCCGGACGAGATCGTCGGCGGGACGCGTGAGCTCGACCTCGCCATCCTCGACCACGACGCATGCCGGATCGGCGACCAGCGCGACGATCCGGCCTTCCATGGCATGAAGGGCGGTCATCACGGGCGACGCGATCGGGCGGCCCGCCGCGCCGTCGAGGACGAGGATCCCGAACGGTGGCAGGCCGTGGACGGCCGCCCGCCCCCGACGCTCCGAGGCGAGGAAGTCGCGACGCTCCTTGACTCCGAGGGCCGCCACGATCACGCCGCGGACGCCCACGGCCCGGGCCCGGGTGAGGGCCTCGGCGTCGATCCGCGCCCCGACGACCAGGATCGCACCCGAGGCGCTGACGTCGACATGAGGAGCGCGGACCTCGCCGTCGGGGCCGGTCACGACACTCAGCCGGCCGGATGCGGGCCCGCCGAGCGTCTCGACGCCGAGGATCCCTCGGGCCTCGCTCCGGACCCGGATCTCGATCCCGGGGCGTGCGGCAATCACGGTGCCGCCGACCGGTGACGCGAGGGGCTCGTCATGCTCGCCGGTGCCGATCCGCCAGCGGCCCCCGCTCCGGAACAGCAGCTCGCCTGATGGCTCGACCTCGCCCTCGTGAGGTCGCCGACCCGGCGCGGGAGCCCAATGCTCGCCGGGAACCGCCGCCTCGGCGTCCACCGGGCCGGCCACGATGGCGGTGTGAGGGTCACGCAGCCGGGCCGCCAGGCCGGCGCCCGCCTCCAGCCGCTGCTCGGCCGCGACGAAGGTTCGGTCGCCGGGATGGAGCTCGAACCCGATCTCGACGGCCTCGACGAAGAGCGATCGCATCGGGACGAGGCTCAGGCCGGGGGCGGTCATCGATCGTCTCCCGGCCAGACCCGCTCGCCCCACGTTGCGAGCGCGGCCCGGCGGCGGTCGCGCCGCTCGGGAAGTCGGAGGGGCACGTCGCGCAGGTCGACCATGACCCCGGCGAGACCGCCGGAGACGGGCACGCTGAATCGCCTTGCCCGACGCCCGATGCGGGCCGAATCGCGGAACTCGAGGGTGGCCGTTGCTCGCCTGCCGGGGCCGAGCGGGACAAGCGCCAGCTCTCCGGTGGCGAGCTCTCGGCGCAGGGCTTCGTCGCCGCCGGCGCCGTGACCCGCACGACCATCGCCGTCGGTCCCGCCGCCATCGCCGTCGAGCGTGATCGT
>DATEZX010000330.1:0-9307 GCA_035255225.1 Candidatus Limnocylindrales bacterium | reverse complement strand
CGTTCAGCTACGTCGCCAACGAGGCCGCCGCGAAAGAGGCGGCGGCCGAGGTCGAGAAGCTGGGCCGGAAAGCCCTCGCCGTCCAGGCCGACGTCAGTCGGCCCGAGTCGGCGGACGCCTTGATCAAGGCCGCGCTCGATGCCTTCGGCAAGGTCGACATCCTCGTCAACAACGCCGGCATCAACCGCGACAACCTGATCGTGAGGATGTCGGTCGAGGCCTGGCGCGAGGTGCTCGAAACCGACCTCTTCGGGGCGTTCTACTGCATCAAGGCGGTCACTCGCCCGATGCTCAAGGCCCGCTCTGGACGGATCGTCAACATCACCTCCGTCTCCGGTCAGGCCGGCCAGATGGGCCAGGCCAACTACTCGTCCGCGAAAGCCGGCCTCATCGGGTTGACCAAGGCCACCGCCCGCGAGCTCGCGTCGCGCGGCATCACCTGCAATGCCGTCGCGCCGGGCTTCGTGGCGACCGAGCTCGCCAATCAGCTCTCGCAAGAGTGGCAGGACCGGATCATCCAGCAGACGCCCCTGGGTCGGTTCGGGACCCCCGAGGAGATGGCGGACGCCGTCGCGTTCCTGGCCAGCGATGAGGCCGCCTACATCACCGGCCACGTCCTGGCGGTCGACGGCGGCCTCGTGATGATGTAGTCGCTCCGGGCCCGGCCCTGGCTAGATGATCCCGAGTCCTGTCACCACCAGGATGCCGGACAGGAGGATCAGCACGATCGTCGAGGCCCAGCCGATCGTGAGCAGGAACCGCCCGCTTGCCAGCGGGCCGAGCAGCGCCCGGTCGCCCGCGAGGAGCATGACGAACACCAGGATGAATGGCAGCAGGATGGCGTTCAGGACCTGAGCCGAGAACATGACCGTGATGAGCGGCAGGCCCGGGATCATGACGAACAGCGCCGCGAAGCCGATGAAGAACGCCAGCAGGCCGTAGAACGCTGGCGCCTCGCGCCACTTCCAGTCGACGCCCGTCTCCCAGCCGAACGCCTCGCAGGTCGTGTAGGCGCTCGTCATTGGCACGACGCCGAGGCCAAGGAACGACGCGCCGAGGAGCCCGACCGCGAACAGGAGGCTCGCCCCGTCGCCGGCGAGGGGGCGGAGGGCCCGGGCCGCGTCGGCGGCGCTCGTGATCGAGGTCTCGCCGTGGGCCCACAGGGTCGCGGCGCAGGCCACCACGATGAAGGCCGCGATGAGGTTCGTCAGGAGGGCCCCGAAGAACACGTCGATCCGGCTGGCCGCGAGGTCGTCGGGCTTGAGGCCCTTGTCCGCGACGTACGACTGGATGAACGCCTGGCCCCACGGCGTGATCGTCGTCCCGACGGTGCCGACCACCGAGAGCCAGTACAGGGGCGAGTCGACGAGGTGCGGCACGGCGAGGTTCTGGAAGGCGGTCGTCCAGTCCGGGCCGGCGAGCTGGGCCGAGATGACGTAGGCGATCGAGACGAAGATCCCGACGCCGACGAACAGGTACTGGATGCGGCTGTAGTTGCCGAGGGCAATGAGGCCGATGACGACGACCGCCGCGACGCCGGCGCTGATGACCGCTGGGATCCCGAACAGCCCGAGGGCCGAGGCGATGCCGGCGAACTCGGCGACGATGCAGCCCAGGTTGGCGGCGAGCATCGCCAAGGCGGCAAACGTCGCCCAGCGGACGCCCCAGCGCTCGCGGATCAACCCGATGAGGCCCTTGCCCGTGGCGAGGCCAAGCCGAGCGCCCACCTCCTGGGTGAAGAACAGCACGATCTGGCTCGCCAGGATCACCCACAGCAGGGTGTAGCCCCACTGTGCCCCGGCCAGCGAGTAGGTCGTGATGCCGCCGGCGTCGTTGTCGGCGAAGCCGCTGACGAGGCCCGGGCCGAGGACGCCGAGGATCGCGATGAGCCGAACCCGCCACAGCGGCAGGCGCGGCAGCGGCGGCAGGACGCGCGGCCGTCGGCGCCGCACGATCCGAAGCATCTGGGCCGGCGTCCGGGCCATCGCTCGGCCCCTCAGCGCTGGGTGAAGACGCGCGGCAGCCGCCGACGCCAGCCGGACGGGATGACCGTGTCGATGGCGTCGTCGACGGTGACGATGCCGACGAGGCGCTGCTCGTCGTCGACGACCGGCACCGCGAGGAGGTTGTACTTCGCGACCAGGTCGGCGACCTCGTCCTGGTCGGCAAGGACATGGACGGCGACGGGCTCGCGGCGCATGACGTCCCGGATCGGGGTCTCGGGCTTGGCGACGATGAGGTCCCGCAGCGACAGGACCCCGACGAGGTGGTCCTCGTTGTCGGTGACGTAGACGTAGTAGATCGTCTCGGCGTCCGGCTCGAGCTGGCGGAGGCGGTCGATCGCCCCGGCGGCGGTCAGGTGCTCCTCGAGGGCGATGAGCTCGGTCGTCATGAGCCCGCCGGCCGAGTCCTCCGGGTAGGCGAGCAGCTCCTGGACCTCCTCGGCCTCGTCGCGGGCCATCTGGGCCAGGATCTCGTCGCGCGTCTCCTGGTCGAGGTCGGCGACGAGGTCGGCCGCGTCGTCGGGCGCCATCTCCTCGAGGATGTCGGCCGCGCGCGCCGGGTCGAGGTCCTCGATCAGGTCGACCTGGGTCTCGGGCTCCATCTCCTCGAAGACGTCGGCTGCGGCCTCGTCGTCGAGGGACGCCAGGATGCCGGCCCGATCGCGGGGCGCCAGCTGGTCGATGATCGAGGCGAGGTCGGATGGGTGGAGCTCGGCGAGGCCCGCGTGCGGGACGCGCAGCTTGATCGAGGCGATCGACGTCTCGAGGGGGTCGACGTCCTCCCAGTTGATGTAGCGCTCTCGGAGCGGCAGCCGGGTGTTCCGGGCGAGCGTCCGGTACGCGCCCTCGAGGCCCAGCCGGCGCATGAGGCCCGCCGGGCCGACGTCGACCGCCACGAGGCGGAGCGTGCCCTCGATCTCGTCGAGGCGAAGATCGTTGACGCGGACGACCTTGCGGCCGTCGATGTCGACGATCTGCTTGTCCAGCAGGTCCTGCTTGAGGGCGATCTCGTCGGGCCGCCGGTGAAACTTCGCGATGTCGAGCTTGTCGGTCGACAGCCGGGCACCCGACGCGTCGAACGACGCGACGTCCTGCCAGTGCAGGAAGATCCGGCGCCGCTCGGTCGCGATGACGAGGCCGGTCACCGGTGGGTAGCGGTCGCCGACGGCGACGATGAGGTCGGCGACCTTGCCCATCGGATCGCCGTCGCGATCGAGCACGGGGCGGCCGATCGCCTGGCTGAGATACAGCATCTGCCACCTCCGGCCGAGGGGCGGGCGGAGCCCGGTGGTCCGCGCTGACGCCAAGAGGTCGTCGAGGCGCGACGGTCCCGTTGGATTGGGGTTGGCCGGTCCGGAGGCACGGGCGGGGGCCACGGCGAGGCACGAGCCGTGCGGGGGACCGTGGCGAGTGTAGTCGCGCCCGATCGGCCGGGTCAACGCAAGGCTCACCGACCTGGGTCGTGCGAGACGCCTCGCATTGGCCGGCGAGGACGGGTAGTACCTTCGTACCGGATTGCCCACCCGGTGGGGGACCCCTCAGACTGATCCCCCGAGGTGAGCGTGGGCCCGCACCCCGATCCGAGCCGCGACGGTCCAGGGCTCGAGCCCGAACCACGGCGTCCGGGACCAACCGACCCCTCCATCCGCCGCACGTGGTGGCTGCTCGCGGGGGCATTCTTCTTCCTCGGCCTGATCGCCCTGCTGCGGGTCGCCGTCGAGCGCCAGCCGCTGGACTGGCTGCTGGCCGTGGCCGTGGTCGTCGCCGCGGTGGCAGCGATCGGGCACCGCAACGCGGTCGCGGGGCTGGAGGTGCGGCGCCGCGGCGAGGCCGAGAGCTACGCGAGCATCCTGCGCGGTCTGTCCCGGTCCGTCTCGGCCGACTCGATCGTCGGAGCGATCATCGACGACCTCCTGGCGGCGACCGGGGCCGACCACGTGGCGGTCGTCCGCCGGCGAGCCGATGGCACCGCCCTCGACGCGACGCTGGTCACCCGACGGCCGGGGATCCCGGCCACGACGACGCCCTTCCCGATCACCGATCTCGAAGGACCGTTCGGTGGCGCCGCGGCCGTTCCCGTCGCGATCGCGATCGAGGCCGCGGGGTCGGAGCCCGCGGCCCAGCCTGCCCCCGCGCTGCCAGCAAGTTACGCGGCCGGCGCCGCGGCCGGCGCCGCGGCCGGCCCGAGCACGGCTCGCGGGCCGCTCCCGAGGGCGGCAGCGGCCCCGACCACGGCGCCCGAGTGGCTCGCGGATCCACCGGGCGGGCTGCCACGATCGCGCACAGCTCTAGCCGGGCGGCAGGCACGTCGGCTCGCCGGGCGCGCCCTCACGGAATCGGCGGCGCTCCTGCGCGACCTCGGCGTCCCGCTTCCGACGTCGGCTCGGGAGCGCCTGGCCGCGCCGGTCGCCGAGACGCTCGGCAGCGGCCTCGAGGTCGCGGTCACGGAGCGGATCGCGGCCCGTGTCCGGGCGTCGTTTGGGCTGTCGCAGACCCTCGCTGCGCCGATCCGCACCGGCCAGGGCCTGATCGGGGCGATCGTCCTGTCGCGCCGCGATCGGGAGGCCTGGCCGGACTCGTCGCGTCGCCTGCTGTTCGGGGCCGCCCGTGAGACCGCGACGGCCCTCGAGCGCGCCAACTCGCTCCGCGAGGCGGCTGCCCAGGCCTCGACGGATGCCCTCACGGGCCTCCCGAATCGCCGCTACTTCGACGAGTTCTGCGGCCTCCTCGCTCGCCGCCGGCGGTCCGGCGACGCCGTCGCGGCGCTCATGATCGACATCGACCACTTCAAGCGGCTCAACGAGACGTACGGCCACCCGGTCGGGGACGTCGTCCTGCGGCGCGTCGCGGGGGCGATCGCGGCCACCGTCCGCGACGAGGACGTCCCGGCTCGCGTCGGCGGCGAGGAGTTCGCGGTCCTGCTGCGGAATCCCGGGCCGACCGTCGCGGTCGAGGTCGGCGAGCGGGTTCGGCGCGCGGTTCGTTCGCTCGACCTCCGTGAGGCCGGGGTTGGCATGGTCAGCGTGTCCGTCGGGGTGGCCAATGCGCTCGGGCCGGACGAGCCGATCCCCGATCTCGTCGAGCGCGCCGACCAGGCCCTCCGCAAGGCCAAGCGCGCGGGCCGCGATCGCGTCATCGCCGCGAGCTGACGGTCGACGCACGGGCCCGGCGCCGTAGCCCGCGCCGCACCGACCTCTCGGCCGCGGGGTCCCCACGGGTAGACGCTGTCCCGCCTGTCTCCTTCGGGCAGGGACCGGCGAGGGTGTCACAGATCGTCGCCGGGTGACGACTGGCTCAGGTCGTCGGCCGAGCCGCGGACTCGCAGCGGCTCGGTGCGCACGGAGGGTGGGTGACTGAGCACGGCGGGTTGGGTGATTGAGCACGGCGGGTTCGAGCCCCAATCCGTGGGCCTCGCTCTCCAGTCACCGGACCTGGACCAACGTTCAAGGCATGACGGTCTGTGACTCTCGGCGACCGGTCGCCGCGGAGCCGTCGAGCTCCTGGATCCTTGCCCCGCACGGGCCGCACAGCCGTCATCGGTACCATCGATCGCGTGAGCGACGCGATCGCGTGAGCGACGACCTGCGGGGCAGCCGGGCGGACCAGCCGATTGACGCCGACCTCGCGCACGACGAGGAGGCGCTCGCCGAGCAGGCCGAGCACGCCGAGCGAGCCGAGGGGGTCGCGGCGGCGGCCGCCGGCACTCACGCGGAGGTGCCGCTCCTGACCAACGGCCAGTTGGCGACGATGTTCCATGAGATCGGCGACCTGCTGGAGGTGAAGGGCGAGCTGGTCTACAAGACCGTGGCCTACCACCGCGCCGCCGACGCGATCGGCCGAAGCCCGGTCGAGGTCGCGCGAGGCTACCGCGAGGGCCGGCCGCCCGACATCCCGGGCGTCGGCAAGGCGATCGCGGACAAGATCGCCGAGGCCGCCACGACCGGTCGGATGACGTACCACGAGCGGCTCCTGGCGGAGTTTCCTCCGACGCTCCTCGACCTGCTGCGGCTGCCGGGCATGGGCCCGAAGACCGTTCGCGCCGTCTACGTCGAGCTTGGCGTCCGGAACCTCGACGAGCTCAAGGCGGCGGCCGCTGAAGGTCGGCTGCGCCGCTTGCGCGGCCTCAGTCCGCGGTCCGAGGAGCAGGTCCTCAAGGCGATCGCCGGCCTCGAAGCCGCCGATCGCCGGCTGCTGCTCCCGCAGGCCCGCGCCCTTGTCGAGGAGCTGTCGGCCAACCTGCAGGGCGCGCTCGGGGTGGGAAGGATCGTGCCGGCGGGCTCGTTCCGGCGGCGCCGCGAGACGATCGGCGACATCGACCTGCTTGTCGAGACGCCACACGGGACCGAGGTCGTCGAGCGCTTCGTCGGCCTGCCGTCGGTCGAGACCGTCCTCGGCCGGGGGCCCCACAAGGCGGCCGTCAAGCTCGGTGGTCGCGGACCCCAGGTCGACCTGATGGTCATGCCACCGGCCGAGGCCGGCACCTACCTCATCCACTTCACGGGCTCGAAGGACCACAACGTCCGGCTCCGCGAGCGGGCGCGGGACATGGGTTGGAGCCTGTCCGAGTACGGCTTCGCGCGGCTCGGCGACGACGGCCAGCTGCGGACCGGCGAGGCAGCGGAGCTCCGGACCTTCGCCACCGAGTCCGAGGCGTACGCGTTCCTCGGCCTTCCGTACATCGAGCCCGAGCTGCGCGAGGACCGCGGCGAGATCGAGGCCGCGCTGGCGGACAGGCTGCCCAGCCTCGTGGCCCTGCCCGACCTTTGTGGCGATCTCCACTCGCACACCGAGTGGAGCGACGGCGCGTTCTCGATCGAGGTCATGGCCGAGGCGGCGCGGCTGCGCGGCCACGCCTACCAGGTCATCACCGACCACTCCCAGAGCCTCGCCATCGCGCGGGGCCTCGATCCCGAGCGAGTCGCGCGGGAGCGGCTCGAGATCGCGGCCCTGAACGAGCGGTTCCGCGACGAGGAGCAGGCCGGCACCGCGCCGCCCGAGACGAGCTCCGAGGGCTTCCGGCTGCTCCACGGCTGCGAGCTCGAGATCCGGGCCGACGGCCAACTCGACTACCCCGACGAGCTGCTCGCGACGTTCGATCTCGTGGTCGCGTCGCTCCACGTCGCCCGGCGCCAGGCCCGGGCCGAGCTGACGCAGCGCGTCCTCAACGCCATCGAGAACCCCCACGTCGATGTCATCGCCCATCCCTCGGGCCGGATGATCGGCATCCGCGACGACCTCGACCTCGACTGGGACCTCGTCTACCGGGCGGCCGCGCGGACCGGCACGGTCCTCGAGATGAACGGCTCGCCGCATCGCCTCGACCTCGCGGTCGAGCGCGCTCGTCACGCCCTCGAGCTGGGTTGCACGCTGGCCGTCGACTCGGACGCGCATCACACCCGGGAGCTCGACTACCTGGAGTGGGGCATCTCGCAGGCCCGCCGGGCGTGGGTCGAGCCGGCGAACCTCCTGAACACTCGCTCGCGCGCCGAGCTGCTGGCCTGGCTGCACCGGCCCGAGCCCGCGCCATGACTGGCGCTTGCCAGGGCGGCCGCGCGCCATGACCGCGGCCGTACCATCCCGCCCGATGAGGAATGCAGGGGGACGCGAGCTCGTCGTGGGCGCCGGGGTCGTGCTCGCCCTCGGCCGCTTCGTCGACCCGCCGGTGGCCTGGATCGTCGCTGCGCTGCTGCTCCTGGCCATCGTGCTCGGCGCCCTCCAGGTGTTCGGTGAGGCCACGGCGACGACGCGCGCCCACGGCGTGCCGATCGAGTCGCTCCTCGAGCCGGCGGTCCTGGCCTTCGGCGGCGTCGGCGCGATGCGCCTCGTCCCGGTCGGGCTGCTCCTCATCCCCGCCCTCGCGGTCGTCCTGTGGGTCCTCAACCGCAGCCTCGCTCTCGAAGCCCGACTGGCCGCCGCGACGTCGCCGCCCTCGGGAGCCGAGCGGACGGCAATCCTCGGCCTGACGATGGTGGCCGGCCTCGGTGCCTTCGCCGGCATGGCCGCCCTCGTCCCGGGTGGCCTCCCGGAGGCCTCGGGCCCCGGCGCACCGACGAATCCGGCCCTCGTCCTCGCCCTCGCGGCGTCCGACGGACTCGTGGCCTTCCTGCTCGCCTATCGCGTCGCGGCGCTTCGGTCCTCGAACATTCGGGACGTCGGCTGGGCGGCGAGCACCGGCGCGGCCGTCGTGGCCATCGCCGCCGCCGCGCTCCGAACCCTCGAGATCCCGTGGCTGCTCGGGCCAGCGCTGCTGGTCCTCGTGTTCTTCCTCTGGGAGGCGATGCACGGCGGCGCCCCGTCTCGGCGGCGCGACCCGCGACGGCTGTGGGAGGCCTTGCTGCTCGTCGTCGTCGGCCTCCTCGTCGTCGCCTGGAGCGTCGGTCCGCGGATCTGACCGTCGGCCTCGGCTTCTCAGCTTCCGTCCGGCGCGTTTGACCGGTCGCGCGTCGCGGTGCTACAAACCCTCGGCCCCATGACGCGAGTGCGCCCCGAAAGGACTCTTCGACTGTGACCTTCAACGACGTCGACAACGGCGCGTCCAGTCCCGCCGCCACGACCCGCCTCAAGCGCCAGCTCGCCGAGCAGGCGATCGCCCAGTCCGCGGTCGGGGGCTGGGCCGACGCCGCCGCGACGAACCGCCGGCTGCTCGAGCTCGGCCCCGACGCGGAGGCCGAGAACCGCCTCGCGAAGGCCCTCTGGGAGCTCGGCGAACTCGGCTCGGCGCGGGAGCACTACCAGGCCGCGCTGGCCCTCGACCCGACGAACCGCATCGCGGAGCGCAACATCGATCGGCTCCGGACGCTCCTCGTCGCGGCCGGCGAGAAGACTGTCCCGGCGCTCGAGGGCAGCAAGGCGCCGGTCCGGATCTTCGTCGAGGAGACGGGCAAGACCGGCTTCGCCCACCTCGTCGACCTGGCCGACCCGAAGAAGCTCGCCCAGATCAATCCCGGTGACGCGGTCGAGCTGACGCCCGAAGGCAATCGCCTGATCGCGATCAGCAACGAGGTCCGGATCGGCGTCGTCGAGCCGCGGGTCGCCGCCCGCCTCCTGAAGCTCCTCGCCGACGGCAACAAGTACTCGGCCGGGGTCACGAGCCTGGGTGCGGTCGATGTCCGGATCATCATCCGCGAGATCTACCAGGACCCCCGCAACTACGGGAAGGTGAGCTTCCCGACCGCCGCCAAGTCGAGCGACCTCCGGCCGTACACGAAGGGCACCCTGCTGCGGGAGGAGGAGGAGCTCGAAGAGGACCTCGAGGAGGACCTCGAGGACGAGGGCATCGAGGACATCGATCGGGTCATCCCGCC
>DATEZX010000329.1:0-7653 GCA_035255225.1 Candidatus Limnocylindrales bacterium | reverse complement strand
GACGCGATCGCCGAGCTCGGGCGTGTCGCCGGCCTCGACGAGCCTGGCAGCCTCGCGATCTACGGCGGGCTCGTCGAGCAGACCCTCGGCAATGCGCGAGCGCTCGGCATCGCCCGCGCCCTCACCGGCCCGATGGTCCGTGGCGACGTGGGCACGATCGAGCGACACCTGGCGGCGCTCGAACGTCAGGCACCCGACGTCCTGCACCTGTACCGGGCGATCGCGGAGCGGGAGGTGACGATCGCCGAGGCCCGCGGCGCGCTGGCACCGGAACTCGCCGCGACCATCCGTCACGCGGTTGCGGGGCGGGACTGAATCGCTACCATACCGACCGATGGAGCACAGCCTCGCTGCCCGCCTCGCGACCCGGCCGGCGGCGCGATTTCCGAAGGCCAGTCCGGCCTCCCCGCGCCCGCGGCTCGGACTTCACGCCGGCCCGACGTTCCGGGCTGCCGCGGGCTACCTGACGGTCCTCCGTCGCCCGGAGCCGTCCCCCGCGCTCCGTCTCCGCCACGACCCGCGCTCCATCGCCGCCACGCGTCCGGTCCGGCCGTCCACCGGCCGCCCGCGGCCGGTGACCTCGCCGACGTGGCCGCGCTCCGTCCCCGTGCGCCGCGCGAGCGCCCCCGTGGCGCCGTGGCGCGGCTGAGGACCGCGGCCGCAACCTCCGCAGGCGGGATCGTCGTCCGGGCCGAGCGGGACGGCCGCTCCCTCGTCGTCGGGATGCGTCGGCGCGACCGCGACACGGTCACGTGGACGCTCCCGAAGGGCACGCCCGCGCCTGGCGAGACCATCGAGCAGACTGCGCTCCGTGAAGTCGCGGAGGAGACGGGCCTCGAAGTCCGGATCACCGGGCCGCTGCCGTCGATCGACTACACCTTCAGCCAGGCCGGGACGCGGATCCACAAGACCGTCCACTATTTCCTGATGGAGCCCGTCGGTGGCGACCTGTCGCGACACGACCACGAGTTCGAGCGGGTCCGCTGGGTTCGCTTCGACGACGCCGGCGGCCTCCTGACCTTCCCGACCGAGCGGGCCCTCGTTGCGACAGCCGCGACGCAGCTGGAGCACGACGCAGCCGCCCGGCTGGGTGAGGAGATGCCATGACCGACAGCGCCGGGACGTCCGAGCAGCTGCGCGAGACTGCGCTCACCGGCATCCACCGGGCCCTCGGGGCGCGCCTCATCGAGTTCGGCGGGTGGCTGATGCCGGTCCAGTACTCGAGCATCCTCGAGGAGCATCGGGCCGTGCGGGAGCGGGCCGGGCTGTTCGACCTGTCGCACATGGGCGAGCTCTTCGTCGAGGGCGACGATGCCGGGGATGCCCTGGCCGCCGCACTGGTCACGGATCCCCGAACGCTCGCCGTCGGGCGAGCGCACTACTCGATGATCTGCGCGCCTGACGGCGGGATCATCGACGACCTCATCGTCTACCGGCTCGGCTCGGAGCGGTTCCTCGTCGTCGCCAACGCCAGCAACGCCACGACCGTGTCGGACGAGCTCGCCAGGCGTCTCGAACGCTGGCGGGCGGTCCTCGACGATCGATCGCTCGTCACCTCGCTCGTCGCCATCCAGGGCCCGCGATCCGCCGGGATCCTCGGCCCGCTGACGACCGTCGACCTGGGGTCGCTCCGCTACTACGCCATCGCCGAGGGCGAGGTCGCCGGCATCCCGGCCCACGTCGCCCGGACCGGCTACACCGGCGAGGACGGGTTCGAGGTGTTCGTCGACTGGGCTCGCGGACCCGAGGTCTGGCTGGCGCTCCAGGACGCGGGCCGCGACGCCGGGACGCTGCCGTGCGGCCTCGGAGCCCGCGACACCCTCCGCCTCGAGGCGGGCATGCCGCTGTACGGCAATGAGCTCGACCGGGCGACGAACCCATTCGAGGCCGGGCTGGGCCGCGTCGTCAAGCTCGAGAAGCCGGGCGATTTCGTGGGCCGAGCGGCGCTCGAGCGAGTGGTCCGCGACGGCATCGCGAAGCGCCTCGTCGGGCTGCGGGTCACCGGTCGCGGGATCGCCCGCCACGGCTACCCCGTCGACGACGCGGACGGGCAGACCGGCGTCGTGACGAGCGGCACGCAGTCGCCGACGCTCGGCTATCCGATCGCGATGGCGTACGTGGCGCCAGGCGACGGCGAGCCGGGTACCATGCTCGACGTCGAGGTCCGCGACCAGCGGATCCCCGCCGAGGTCGTGCCGCTGCCGTTCTACAAGCGCGCGGATCCTCGGGCCGATGCTGGTGGACCGTCGCCTCGGTCGTCGGAGAGCTCCGCGGCGTCCCAGACACCCCGTTCGGAGTAACTGCTCAAGGAGGATGCCCGGATGGTCCCGACGGACCTGCGGTACACGAAGGACCATGAGTGGGTCCGGCTCGACGGGGATCAGGCAACCATCGGGGTGACCGACTTCGCCGCCAACCAGCTCGGTGACGTCGTCTTCGTTGATCTGCCGGCCGTCGGCCGATCTGTCGACCAGTTCGCGACCTTCGGGGTCGTCGAGTCGGTCAAGGCCGTGAGCGACCTGTTCGCGCCGCTCGGCGGCGAGGTCGTCGAGGTCAACGGCGAGCTGACCGGCAAGCCGGAGCTCGTCAACAGCGACCCGTTCGGCGCCGGCTGGATGATCAAGCTCCGGGTCGCCGACGCCGGCCAGGTCGGCCAGCTCCTCGATCCCTCGGCCTACGAGCGCCTCGTCGCGGAGAGCTGACCGGATGGCCTACGGCCCCCATACGCCCGCAGATCGCGAGCACATGCTCGCGGCGCTGGGCATGTCGAGCGTCGACGAGCTGTTCGCCGACATCGCGCCCGAGCTCCGCGCCAGCCCGCTGCGTCTCGATCCGCCCGAGGCCGAGCAGGACCTCATGGCCCGGCTCGGGACCCTCGCCGCTCGCAACCGCGTGGGGCTCGCGAGCTTCCTCGGCGCGGGCGCGTACCGCCACTTCGCGCCGCCGCTCGTCGACCAGCTCCTCCTTCGCGGCGAGTGGTACACGGCCTACACGCCGTACCAGCCCGAGGTCAGCCAGGGCACGCTCCAGAGCATCTACGAATACGAGTCGCTCATCGCCGAGCTGACCGGGCTCGACGTCGTCTCCGCGTCGCACTACGACGGCGCCGCCGCGACCGCGGAGGGGGCCCTCATGACCTGCCGGGCCACGGGCCGGACGCGCGTGCTCGTCAGCCGGGCGATCCATCCCCATTACCGCGAGACGCTCCGGACGTACATGTCCGGCGCCGGGCTGACGGTCGAAGAGCTGCCGGTCGTCGCGGACGGCCCGGCCGCCGGCACGGTCGATCTGGCGGCGCTCGAGCGGCTCCTCGCCGACGCCGAGGGGGCGGGGCCGGTCGCGGGCGTCCTGGCCGGCCAGCCGAACTTCCTCGGCCTGCTCGAGCCGATGGCCGAGATCGGCCGCCTCGCGCACGCCGCCGGCGCGCTGTTCGTCGCCGTCGTCGAGCCGGTCTCGCTCGGCGTCCTCGCCCCGCCCGGGAGCTATGGCGCCGACATCGCGGCGGGGGAGGGCCAGCCGCTCGGGATCGCCCTCCAGTACGGCGGGCCGTACCTCGGCGTCCTCGCCTGCACCGACGCGCTCGTTCGCCAGATCCCCGGCCGGCTCGTCGGCCTGACGACCGACGTCGACGGCAAGCGGGCCTTCGTCATGACCCTCCAGGCCCGCGAGCAGCACATCCGCCGCGAGAAGGCCGCCAGCAACATCTGCACGAACCAGGCGCTGCTCGCCCTCGCCGCCTCGGTCTGGCTCGCTTCGCTCGGACCCCACGGCCTGCGCGACGTCGCGGCGATGGGCGCGGCGCGAGCGGCCGAGCTGGAGGGTGTCCTCGCCGAGGCCGGCGCGCCGCGCCTGCACCCGGGCCCGTATCTGAACGAGTTCGTCGTTCGCGTCCCGAACGCGGCCGTGGTCCACCGCCGGTTGCTCGACCGCGGCGTCGTCGCCGGGCTGGTCCTGGCCGACGCCCTGCCGGATCAGCCGGAGCTCGCCGACGGCCTCCTGGTCTGCGCGACCGAGACGACGTCTCGCGACGAGATCGAGCTGTTCGGGTGGGCCCTGGGCGAGGAGCTCGCCGGCGCCGCGGATCCCGGCGCCTCTTCCGGCGCCGATTCCGGCGCCGCGAACCTCACGGGAGCGGCCCGATGACCGTCGCCGGCCCGCGCCTCCAGCCGACGCTCTTCGAGCTGTCGAAGGCCGGCCGCGGCGGCGGCAAGGTGGCCCACCCGCCGGCCGGCGCCCTCGACCGGATTCCACCCGCACAGCGGCGCCAGACGCCGCCGGGACTCCCGGAGCTGAGCGAGCCGGAGGTCGTCCGGCACTACGTCAACCTGTCGCAGCTCAACTACGCCATCGACACGGGCTTCTACCCGCTCGGCTCGTGCACGATGAAGTGGAACCCCAAGGTCAACGAGTGGGCAGCCCGGTTGCCGGGCTTCGCCAACCTCCACCCGATGTCGCCCGACGACGTCGCCCAGGGGACACTCCAGCTCCTGTGGGAGCTCGAGCAGATGCTCCTCGAGATCACCGGCATGACCGCGATGACCCTCCAGCCCGCCGCCGGCGCCCACGGCGAGCTGACGGGCGTGCTGATGATCCGGGCCTACCATGCCGCCCGGGGCGACCTCGACCGGAGCGAGATCCTGGTGCCCGACTCGGCTCACGGGACGAACCCCGCGACGGCGTCGATGGCCGGGCTCCGGACCGTGTCGATCAAGGCCGCCCCCGACGGCGGCCTCGACATCGACGCCTTCCGGGCCGCGATCGGCCCGCGGACCGCGGCGGTCATGATCACCAACCCCTCGACCCTCGGGCTGTTCGAGTCACGGATCGGCGGGCTCCTCGATCTCGTCCATGGCGCCGGCGGCCTGGCGTACATGGACGGCGCGAACCTCAATGCGATCCTGGGTCGGTTCAAGCCCGGCGAGGCCGGCTTCGACGTCATGCACATCAACACCCACAAGACCTTCTCGACCCCGCACGGCGGCGGCGGACCGGGCGCCGGCCCGGTCGGCGTCGGCCCGAAGCTCGAGCCGTACCTGCCCGCGCCGCGAGTCCTCCGGGAGCCGGATGGGACGTTCCGGCTGGAGCGACCCGGTGAGCGTCCGACCTCGATCGGCCGGATGCGCTCCTTCGTCGGCAGCACCGGCGTCCTCGTGCGCGCGTACGCCTATCTCCGGACGCACGGCGCGAGCGGCCTGCGGGAGGTCACCGACGACGCTGTCCTGGCGGCCAACTACCTCAAGCAGCGGCTGACGGAGTCGGGCGCCTACGACATCCCGTTCAAGAGCGTCTGCAAGCACGAGTTCATCGCCTCGGCTTCGTCGATCAAGAGGCGGACCGGCATCCGGACCCTGGACATCGCGAAGCGGCTCCTCGACAAGGGCTTCCACGCGCCGACGGTCTACTTCCCGCTGACGGTCGACGAGGCGATGCTCATCGAGCCCACCGAGACGGAGTCGGTGGAGACCCTCGACGCCTTCGCGGCCGCGCTGATCGAGATCGCCCACGAGGCCGAGACCGATCCGGAGGCAATCCACGCGGCCCCCCACGACACGCCCGTCCGGCGGCTCGACGAGGTTGCCGCGGCGCGCAATCCGAACCTCCGCTGGCGGCCGGCCACCGGCGACTGGACGCCTTGCCCCGACTGACCGCCAGGGCGAGGCTGCCGGAACCTCGTTTGACAGGGGGGTCGGGTCGGCTATCCTCAGCCCCCAATGAAGGGCCGGAGCATTCGCGAGATCGTCTGGGGCCGCCTGGTCCGAGACAAGGTCGCGCTGGTGTGCTTCGCCATCCTGGTCGTCATGTACCTGCTCGCGATCGTCGGACCGTTCGCTCTGGCCGCCGCGGGCTACAGCCCGTACACGCTCGACTCCAACGCGATCAGCGACCTCGGCGGCCAGCCGAAGCTGCCGTTCGGCGGGGTCGACTTCCCGACCCATCCGCTCGGCGTGGAGTGGGGCAGCGGCCGCGACATCATGTCGCAGCTCCTGTGGGGCCTCCGGATCTCGCTCATCGTCGCCACCTCGGCCACCGCAGTCACGGTCACGCTCGGGACGGTCGTGGGAATCATCGCCGGCTACTCCCGCGGCTGGGTCGATCAGCTCCTCGGCCGGCTCATGGACCTCGTCCTGGCCTTCCCGTTCATCCTGATCGTTCTGGCCCTGTCGGGGGTCATGACCGACCGGCTGACGTCCCTCGGGGTCCCGGCGGGCAACGCCTCACGAATTCTGTACTTGATCCTGGTCATCGGGATCTTCGGCTGGCCGTTCCTCGCCCGCATCGTCCGGGGCCAGGTCCTGAGCCTCCGGGAGCGCGAGTTCGTCGAGGCCGCCGTGGCCATGGGCGCCAGCCGGACGCGGATCCTGTTCGGCGAGATCCTGCCGAACCTGTGGGCCCCGATCCTGGTCTTCACGACCCTGACCCTGCCGAGCTACATCAGCCTCGAGGCCGCCCTGTCCTACCTGGGCGTCGGCGTGCTGCCACCCGATACGACGTTCGGGGCGATGCTCGCCAACTCGGTCAACTACTTCAAGGCCGTGCCGACGTACCTGTTCATCCCGGGCGGGATGCTCGTCATCCTGGTCGTGGCATTCAACCTGCTTGGAGACGCGCTCCGAGATGCCCTCGACCCGAGGGCGATTCACTGAGTCGGCACCAGCCGACGGACAAGCGAGGAGTACACGCGGACCTTGCGCAACCGCCTGATGGCTGCGTGTACTATCCCGCATAGCCTGCGCCGGGACCTTCCCGACGCGCTCGTTGGAGGACGGCACATATGGTTGGTCCGAACCTGAGGGTTCGCGCCCTGAGCCTCTTCGTCACCGCAGGGCTGGCGGTGGCGGCGTGCGGCCCCGGGGCGACTCCCTCACCCAGCACCGCCCAGGAGTCGGGTACGCCGACCGGAACTCCGGCAGCGTCGACTTCTGCGGCCGTGAAGGGTGGAACCCTCTTCGTGCTGATGACGTCGGCGACCGCAGGCGGTGACAAGTTCACCGACATCGATCCGCAGCGGATCTACGTCGGTGAGGATCTCGCCTTCTTCGACGCCACGATCATGCGCTCCCTCACTGCCTTCAAGTACTCCGCCGACGCCAAGGAGGCCACGAGCCTCACCGCGGATGCGGCGACCGACATCGGGACCCCGAGCGCCGATGCCAAGACCTGGACGTTCACCCTCCGGGATGGCATGAAGTGGCAGGACGGCTCGGCGGTCAAGTGCGAGGACTTCAAGTACGGGATCTCGCGGACGTTCGCGTCCGACGTGATCACCGGCGGCCCGCAGTACGCGGTCACGTACCTCGACATCCCGAGCGACGCCAAGGGCGCCTCGCAGTACCCCGGGCCGTACAAGGCCACGGCTGACCAGCAGGCGCTGTACGACAAGGCCGTCGAGTGCAATGGCAACACGATCACCTTCCACCTGAAGCAGGCGGTCGGTGACTTCAACTATGCGACGACCCTTGGCATGGCCGCGGTCCCGAACCCGAAGGATCACCCCGGCGTCGATACCGGGGAGAACTACACCACCCAGCCATGGTCCGACGGGCCGTACATGATCGACAGCAACACCCAGGGCACCGGTGGCAGCCTGGTCCTCGTGCGCAACCCGAACTGGGATACGTCGCAGGACGCCGGCTATCGCGGCGCCTACCCGGA
>DATEZX010000328.1:0-2351 GCA_035255225.1 Candidatus Limnocylindrales bacterium | reverse complement strand
AGTCCGTGCGCTTCGCGATGGACCCGGACGGCGGCCTCCACATCCGGCGCGTCGACCAGGCAGAAGATCCTTCCCGCCCTCTCGTCAACCCAGTACCGGAGATAGCGGACGCCGTACCGATCCTGGGTCCGGAGATCGGCGAGGTGCGCCTGGGCGACATCGCTCGCCTTGACCCCGCCATCGATCGTGTGACTGTCCATGAAGAGCGCCATCGGGGTTCCTCCTTGCGATGGAGGATCGACGCATGGACCGGGCGGGGGCATCGGGTGGTCGCCCCATCTTGGCGGTCAAGGGCGCCCAAATTGGGCAAGGGTGCACTGGCGCCCCCGGACGGATTCGAACCGCCGACGCCGGCCTTAGGACGGCCGCGCTCTATCCACTGAGCTACGGGGGCGTACGGAGATCGTACCGCAGGTCGCGGGGCGCTCCGCCTGCGTGCGGCTCGCCTTGAGCCACGCCAGCCGCCGGCGCGGTTGTTGGCGATGATCTGGCGCAACATCACGAGCAGGGCCGGCGCGTTGATCGCGTCGGGGTCGCGGATCACCACCGTGCGGGCAGCCTTGCTGGCGTGGCCGCCGGTGATGATGCCCTCGGGGTTGGGCACGATCGCGCCGTCGTACAGGAAGACGTTGACATGGTCCTTCGCGGCGAGGAGCGCGGCGACCTTGCCCTGAACGACGAAGTACGGCTGGACCCTGCGCTTGATCGTCTCCTCGATCCCGGGGTCGGCCTCGTGCAGGAGCGCCCGGACGCGTCGGCAGATCGCCTGCTGCCACGGCGCCAGGGCATCGATGTACGCGTCGACGCGGGGGTCCGTCTGCGGCACGCGGTGATCCTGGGCGCGCGACCGGCCGAGCAGCGCCGAGCGCTACGATCAACGGGTGAGCCCTGACCTCCCCGAGCTCGTCCTGTACGGCCGTCCGGGTTGCCATCTGTGCGAGGAGGCGCGAGCCGCCGTGCAGTCCGTCCTCGAGGACCGAGCCAGCCACGGGCTCCCGATCCCGCGAGTCGTCGAGCGGAACATCGACACCGACGAGGCCTGGCACCGCGCCTATCTCGAGCGCATCCCCGTCCTCGAGCTGGACGGTCACCGCCTCGAGCTCGTGGTCACGTACGGCAAGGTCAGGCGGATCCTGGCCGATGCGCTCGATGGCGCGACGCTTGTCTGACGGTCTCGTGCCTCGACGAGCACGAACGGTCGACGACCGATGGACCTGACGATCGCCGTCGCGATCGGGGCCGGGCTCCTGAGCTTCCTGTCGCCGTGCGTCCTGCCCCTGGTGCCCGCCTACGTCGGGCAGCTCACCGCGGTCGCGGTCGTCGGCCGGAGCGAGGCCGATGCCGGCGCACGCGTCTCTCGCTGGCTGGCCGTCCGGCACGCCCTCGCCTACGTCGCGGGCTTCGGCCTCGTGTTCACCCTCCTCGGCGTGACGGCGACGTACCTCGCCGGACCGCTCGTCGACTACCTCCCGCTGCTCCGGCAGGTCGGCGGCGTCCTGCTCATCCTCCTCGGACTGAACCTGGCCGGCGTGCTCCGGATCCCGGCCCTCGACCGGACGTGGCGGCCGCTCGAGGCCGGCGCCGCCTCGTCACTCGCGACCGCGACGGGCACCGTGGCCCTCGGCGCCGCGGCGGCGGGCGGCGTCGTCGGGTCTGGCCCATCCCTCGGCGACCGCCTCGGCGGACGGATCGTCGGTGCGCGCGGCGGCTGGCTCGCGTCGCTCGGCCTCGGCGCGATCTTCGCCATCGGCTGGACGCCGTGCATCGGCGTCATCCTGGGCGGAATCCTGACCCTGGCCGCCACGAGCGGCTCGACGCTCGAGGGCGGGATCCTGCTCGTCGCCTACACCGCCGGTCTCGGGCTCCCGTTCATCGCCATCGCCGCCCTCTACGACCGGGCGCCGGGCCTCGTCCGACCCCTCGTCCGGCATGGCCAGCTCGTGTCGGCGATCGGCGGCCTGCTGGTGGTGGCGATCGGGGCGGCGATGGTCTTCGACCTGCTGCGCCTCCTGCCGCAGTACTTCCAGTTCAACAGCGCGATCTGAGGGATGGCGCAGCCCGAATCGACCGCTCCCGAAGGCGGCCCGCTCAAGAGCGACGGCGGCGCCCCGGTCCTCGGCCCGTCCGGACACCGACCGCAAGCGTCGCGCCGGCTCGGCGTGGGGCCGTTCAGCCTTCGCCAGGTGACGGCGGCGATCACGGTCGTCGTGCTCGGCGCCGTGGCCCTGACGCTGGCGGTCCGCCCGCTGGGCTCAACGGTCCCGGGCCTTCCGATCCCGGAGCCCAGCGCCTACCTCCTTGGCGACCCGATCCCCGGGCTGAACGTCGGCGACGCGGCCCCCGAGCTCTCG
>DATEZX010000327.1:0-3051 GCA_035255225.1 Candidatus Limnocylindrales bacterium | reverse complement strand
GGGAGGGTCGGAGGAGGGAGGCTTATATTTCGCTTGTTTCAGGGTTAGTCAGAGGTCGAGCACGGCCTTGACGTTCCCCTCGCCGATCTCGTGGGTCAACTGGAAGCCGAGCTTCTGGCAGACGCGCTGCATCTCGTTGTTCTCGAGGAGGATCTCGCCGGTGATCCGCGCGATCTTCTCGTCGCGGCCGACCTGGATGAGTCGGCGGAGCAGCTCGGTGCCGAGCCCCTGCCTCTGGAAGTGGTCGGCGACGAACGTGGCGTACTCGGCCTCGTTGACGCCGTGTTGCTTGCTGAGCTGGCCGGCGCCGAGGATCTCGCGCGCGCCGGTCGTGGGGTCCCGGCGCTCGGCGACGAGGGCCATCTCGCGGTCGTAGTCGATGAAGCAGGTCCGGGTCAGGCGGTCGTGCGCGACGCGCTGGCCGAGCTTGATCGCGTGGAAGTAGCGGAACGCGACGCTCCGCTCGGAGAGAGTCTCGTGGAACTGGACGAGCAAGGGCTCGTCCTCGGGGCGGATCGGCCGGATCAACAGCCGGATGCCGTTCTTGCTGGTCCAGGGGGAGACGTACTGCGTCGGATAGGGGCGGATCGCGGGCCGGGGCCACTGGTCCTCGGGCAGCTCGGGCGGGTGGGCGATCACCCGCGCGTCGAGCACGACCAGGCCCTCGGGCGAGGCGAGCAGCGGGTTGATGTCGATCTCCTTGATCCAGCGCTGCTCGACGACCAAGTGGCTGAACCGCACGAGGAGCTGCTCGAGCGCGGCGAAATCGACCGGCTTCCGGCCGCGCACGCCTTTCAAGGCGGTGTAAATGTGGGTCTGCTCCATCATCCGCCGCGCCAGGGTCGTGTTGAGCGGCGGCAGGGCGAGCGCGCGGTCCTTGAAGACCTCGACGAGCTGGCCCCCCGAGCCGAACAGGAGGACCGGGCCGAACTGCGCGTCGATGCTGCTGCCGATGATGATCTCGTAGCCGTCGCGGCGGATCATCGGCTGGACGGTCACGCCCTGGACGTGCCCGGGCCCGACCTTGCGGCGCACCGAGTCGTCGATCTCGCGATAGGCGCGGCGGACGACGTCGGCGTCGGCGAGATTGAGTTGCACGCCGCCGACGTCGGTCTTGTGCGTGATCGTCTCCGAGAGGAGCTTGACCACGACCGGGTAGCCGATCGCGTCGGCGGCGGCGGCGGCCTCGTCCTCGTTGCGGGCGACGCGAGTCTCGACGGTTGGCAGGCCGTAGTCGGCGAGCAACTGCTTCGATTCGAACTCGGTGAGCACGGCCCGGCCGGCCTGGCGCGCGGCGCGGCCAATCGCCTCGGCCTTGGCGCGCTGGGAGGCCACGTCGTCCGAGCCGTCCGGTAGGGTCGGGGTCTCATACAGGCCGCGGAGGTTGTACGTGGACCGCCACATGGCGGTGAAGGCGCGGGCGGCGGTGTCGGGGTACGGGAAGGTGGGGATGCCCGCCTGGTTGAGGACCGCCTCGCCCGTCGCGACGCTCGCGCCGCCCATCCAGCTCGCCAGGACGGGCTTCCCCTCGATCCTGGCGTAGGGCTTGAGCTGTTCGGCGGTCCGGGTCGGGTCGGTCATCGCCTGGGGCGTGAGGATGACGAGCAGGCCGTCGCTCTTCGGGTCGCGCGCGGCGATCTCGAGGGACTTGGCGTAGCGGTCGGGGTCGGCGTCGCCGAGGATGTCGATCGGGTTGGCGTGGCTCCAGGGGTCGGGCAAGAACCCGTTGAGCGCGGCGAGCGTCTCGGACGACAGCTCGGCCAGCGCGCCGCGGCTATAGATCAGGGCGTCGGTGGCGAGGACGGCGGGACCGCCGGCGTTGGTGACGATCGTCAGGTTCGGGCCCCTCGGGCGCGGCTGCTTGGCGAGGACCTCGGCCAGGTCGAAGACGTCGGAGATCGAGTCGACGCGGAGGACGCCGCAGCGGCGGAAGGTGGCGTCGAGGACCTCGTCGCTGCCGGCGAGCGAGCCGGTGTGCGAGGCCGCCGCCTTGGCCGCCGCCTCGGTCCGCCCGGCCTTGATCACGATGATCGGCTTGGTCAACGCCACCTCGCGCGCCGCCGAGAGGCACTTGCGCGCGTCGCCGATCGACTCCATGTAGATGACGATGCACTTGGTGTACGGGTCATCGCCGAGGTAGTCGATCAGGTCGCCCCAGCCGACGTCGAGCATCGAGCCGATCGAGACGAACGCGCTGAAGCCGACGAGCTCGCGCAGGCTCCAGTCGAGGATGGCCGTGCACAGCGCGCCCGACTGGCTGATGAAGCCGACGCTGCCGGCCCGCGCCATCATGTTGGCGGCGAAGGTGGCGTTCAGGCCGGCGAAGGTGGCGTTCAGGCCGGCGAAGGGGCGCATCACGCCCAGGCAGTTCGGCCCGATCAGCCGGATCCGCCCCCGCCGCGCCTGCTCCAGCACGCGCCGCTCCAGCTCGGCGCCCGCCGCGCCGGCCTCCTTGAAGCCGGCCGAGATCACGATCGCCCCGCGCACCCCGGCCTCGACACACTCGCCGATCAGGTCGGGCACCGTTGGCGCGGGCGTGGACACGATGGCCAGATCGATCGCGTCGGGCACGTCGCCGATGCGGGGATAGGCCTTGATCCCCAGCACGCGCGGCCGGTTCGGGTTGACGGGGAAGATGGTCCCGCCGAACGGGCTGCCGAGTAGGTTCCGGACGATCGTCCGGCCAACGCTGCCGGGCCGCGCCATGGTGGCGGCGAAGGTGGCGTTCAGGCCGCCGAAGGGGCGCATCACGCCCAGGCAGTTCGGCCCGATCAGCCGGATCCGTCCCCGCCGGGCCTGCTCTTGCACGCGCCGTTCCAGCTCGGCGCCCGCTGCGCCGGTCTCCTTGAAGCCGGCCGGGATGACGATCGCCCCGCTCACATCGGCCTCGACGCATTCGCCGATCAGGTCGGGCACGGTCGGGGCCCGGGTCGCGATGACCGCCAGGTCCACCGGCTCGGGCACGGCCGACAGCTTCGGATACGCCTTGATCCCCAGCACGCTCGACCGGGTCGGATTGATCGGAAAGACGGTCCCCCCGAACGGGTTGCT
>DATEZX010000326.1:0-12191 GCA_035255225.1 Candidatus Limnocylindrales bacterium | reverse complement strand
GAGGCCGGCAGCTCCATCTTGCCCAGGCGCGCGGCGAGGGTGGCCGCCTCCGCGGCCGGGACGACGAACTCGAGGTGCGTCCGGCCGGCGGAGATGCTCAGCGAGCCGTGGCCCAGGAAGCGGCCCCGCAGCCAGGCCAGGCGGCAGTGCTCCGGCAGCCGCTCCCAGGCCGCCGCATCCACCGCGAGCGCCGCGGCATCGACCGTGAGCGACACGCCGCCGTCGCCGTGCGTCGCCAGGCCGTCGTCGGCACGCGCCAGGCGGAGGACCAACCGGCCGAGGACCGGGTCGTCGCGCCGCGATGGATTGTCGAGGCCCGCGCGCTCCGCGGCCCGGTCGCAGGTCCGTGGCGGGTCGATCGCGGCCAGCTCCGCCCGGAGCGCCGCGACGAGGTCCCGCTCGGTCTCGCTCATGCGCCCCGGATCATGCGCGGCCCTTCACGCCGTCCGTGCCACCCGCTCGCGGCGCACCGCCGCGGCCTCCCGCTCGCAGGCCCGCAGGATCGCTTCGGCGAGGCGGCCGGGATCGTGGTGATGGCGATCCGCCGGGTCGACGACGTCGTCGGTGGCGAGGTGCGGGACGGGCGCCGTTGCCGGGGGCCACCGGAGGGCCACGGCGCCGGGCCCGCCGCCCGCACGGTCGAGCCGGTCGTTGGCGAGGACGACATCCACCAGGCCGGGCGTCGTGTGGGCCAGGAGCGCCTCGAGGTGGTCGGCGAGGTCCATGCCCTCGGTCTCGCCGGCCTGCATCGCGACATTGCAGGCGTACAGCCGGATGGCGCTCGAGGCCGCGACGGCGTCGCGGATCTCCGGGACCAGGAGGACCGGCAGGACGCTGGTGTAGAGGCTCCCCGGGCCGAGGACGATGATCTCCGCCGCGGCGATGGCGGCGAGGGCATCGGCGCTCGCCCGGACGTCCGCCGGGGCGATCCAGGCCCGCTCGATGTCGCGGGTCTTGACGACCGCGCTCTGGCCGGTCACGACGACCCCGTCAGACGTCCGGGCGTGGAGCGTGATCGGCGTTGGGGAGGCCGGCAGGACCTGGCCGCGCACGGCGAGGACGCGATTCATCGCCCGGACGGCCTCCTCGAAGTCGCCGTCCTCGAGCGCTGTCAGCGCGGCCAGCAGGAGGTTGCCGACGGCATGCCCGCCCAGCCCGCCTGGCTCGGTCTCGACGGGGCCATCGGGCACGCGCCGGCCGCCCGGGAATCGGTAGCCCAGCAGCTCGGCCATGAGCGGCTCGGCGTCGGCGAGCGCGGCGATGCAGTTGCGGATGTCCCCGACGGCCGGGATCCCGAGCTCCTCTCGGAGGGCGCCCGAGGAGCCACCGTCGTCTGCAACGGTCACGATCGCGGTCAGGTTGCTGGTGTGCTCCTTCATGCCCCGCAGGAGCGTCGACAGGCCCGTGCCACCGCCGATCGCCACGACCTTCGGGCCGCGCGCCAGGAACCGCTTCTGGTAGATGACCTCGACGAGCGGCTGGTCCACGCCGGCGGGCGCGGCGCGGAGCGGATCGGTCAGCGCGACGGCCGCCCTCCACGAACCGATCGCGACGCAGGCGACGCCCGCCACTCCAACCAGGAACCCGCGCAGCGGGTACGGCAGGAACTGCAGGGTGAGCAGGTCGATCACCTGCTGGGCCAGGGTCCCCGGCGCGACGCTCTGATCGAACTGGCGGATGACGTGGGCGACACCGAGGGCCAGCAGCAGGAGGCCGAGGAAGACGAGCAGCAGCCAGCGCTTGACGCCGATCCCGGGAACGAGCCACCGCCGGAGCTGCACCCGCCTCACCCGCGCTCGAGCTCGCGGTGGAAGACCTCGACCGGCTCCTGTCCCCGGGACCGCAGCCAGGCCGCGATCGCCTCGCCGAAGACGATCGAGCGGTGGCGCCCGCCGGTGCAGCCGACGGCGATCGTGATGCGGCTGCGGCCCTCCCGCTCGACGGCCTCGATCGAGAATGCCAGGAAGTCCTCGAGCCGCCGGAGGTACTCGGTCGCCTGCGGCTGGGCCATGACGTAGTCCCGCACGGGCTCCGCCAGGCCCGACAGCTCTCGCAGCGACGGCACGTAGTAGGGGTTCCGAAGAAAGCGCGTGTCGAACACGAGGTCGGCCTCGAGCGGGACGCCGAACTTGTAGCCGAAGGTGATGATCTGGATCGTCATCCGGTCGGGCTCGAGATCGCCGAGCCGGGCGAAGATCCGCTCGCGAAGCTCCCGCAGCGACAGGTTCGACGTGTCGAGCACGACGTCCGCGTCGGCCCGCACGGGATCCAGGAGCCGCCGCTCCAGGGCGATGGCCGCGGCGATCCCCCGCCGCTCCGAGAGGGGGTGACGGTGGCGGGTCTCGGAGAACCGCCGGATCAGGACCTCGTCGCTGGCCTCGAGGAAGAAGACCTGCGGCCGGATGCCTCGGCCCTCGAGCGCCCCACGCATCCCGCGGTAGGCGCTCTCGGCGTCGCCGGCTCGAACGTCGAGGACGATCGCCACCCGGGCGAACCGCCCCGGGTCCGACGACACGAGCTCGGCCAGGCCACCCAGCAGCTCGCCTGGCAGGTTGTCGACGACCGTGTAGGCGAGGTCCTCGAACAGCTTGGCGGCGGCCGTCTTGCCGCCGCCCGAGAGGCCGCTGAGGAGGACCACGTGCGGCGTGCCAAGCCGCGGGACGAAGCCCTCCTCGTCCTCGAGCTCGGTCTCGAGCTCGGTCTCGACGTCCGTCGTGAGGCCCTCCGCGGCGGCGACCTCGTCGTCGGGCACGTCAGCGGCCGCTCCGTCGGATCACGACGATGGTGAGCTCGAACAGCACGTACAGCGTCACTCCGAGGACCGTCGGGCTCACCAGGTCGCCGCCGGGCGTGGCGACCGTCGAGAAGACCGCGATCCCGAGGATGACGAACCGTCGCGAGCGCCTGAGGCGCTGCGAGGTCACGATCCCGACCCGCGACAGCCCGAACAGCAGGACCGGGAACTCCATGAGGATCCCGAACGCCAGGAACAGGGTCGACACGAACCCGAAGTACTCGCGCGCGGTGAGCAGCGCCACGAGGTCCGAGGTCGAGAAGCTCAACAGGAACTGCGCCGCGAACGGCAGGATGACGTAGGCGATGGCGACGCCGATGGCGAAGAACAGCAGGGTCGCCGGGATCCACGGCAGGACCGTCCGCCGTTCCGAGGACGTCAGCCCCGGTGCGACGAAGCGCCAGACGTGCCAGAGGAGGACCGGCATCGCGAGGATGGCCCCGACGATGATCGAGATCTGGACGCGGATCGCGAACGGGTCGCCGATGTTCGTGTAGTAGAGCGGCGCGTCGGTCGGCAGCGGCGCTCGCAGGATCTCGATGGCCCTGTCGCTCACGAGGAACCCGACGACCGAGCCGACGGCGATCGCGACGACGGACCAGATGATCCGGCCGCGCAGCTCGGCGAGGTGTTCGACGAGCGGCATCACCCCTGAGGCCTCGGGGCGTGGCTCGACCGTCGCGGGCACGACCTCTGGCACGGCGGGTTCAGACGTCATCGTGCGTCGGCCCGCGGCTCGGCGGCCCGGGGCCGCGGCCGGGCTGCGCTACGCCGCCGAGTGGCCGGCGTCGCCGTGGGACTCGTCGGCCTTGGCGGCGGAGCTCGAGGCCGGTTCGAAGCGAGCCTTCAGCTCCTCGTACCGGCGGCGCTCGTCCTCGCCCGCGGGCGACAGCGGCTCGACGGGCGTCGACGTGGACGGCGCGGCCGGGGGGGGCGCCGGGGTGGCGGGCTGGGCGTCGATCCTTGTCGCCTCGGTGACGTCCGACGCGGCCTTGCGGAACTCGCGGATGCCCTTGCCGACGGCATTCCCGATCTCCGGCAGCCTGCCCGGGCCGAAGATGACGAGGATGATGACGAGCAGCAGGATCAGCTCGCCGGGACCGATGTTTCCGAGGAACGGCATGTCCGATGTGACCTCAGTGGGCGACCGGCGGTTAGGGTAGCACGGGCAATCTGGCCCCCCACGATCGGGCGCTCTCGGCAAGCCGCTCGCCGAGATCGAGAACGGGTGCCCCGCGCCGTCGTTCCAGCGCCGGCGTGGCGGCCGAGGCGATCCCTCGCGAGACACTGACGAGCAGCCCGCCGCCAGGGCCCGAGCCGGCGGGCGCGGCGGTCGCGGGGCCGGCCTCCAGCACGGCGCCCACCTCCCCGCCCTGGGCGCCCACACCGGGGACGAGGAATGCCAGCCCGGGCGCGATGGCCCGGATCGCACGCAGCTCGTCAGGCGCAGTGGCGCCGACAACCAGGCCGACCGTCCCTCCGGGGCCCCAGCCAGCGGCGCGACGGGCGACGCGAGCGTAGAGCGGCTCCGCAGGCGCGCCGCCGGTGGCCGCGACGAGCTGGTCCTGCAGCTCGCCGGCGCCCGGGTTCGACGTCCGGCACAGGACGTAGGCCAGCCGATCGAGGCGCTCGAGGAGCGGCCCGATGGCCTCCTCGCCGAGGTACGGGCTGAGGGTGATCGCGTCGGCCCCGAGAGCGTCGTAGAGGGCCGCCGCGTGGCGGGCCGAGGTCGTCCCGATGTCGCCGCGCTTGGCGTCGATGACGACCGGGACGCCACTCGGGACCACCGCCCGCACGCGCTCGAAGGCAGCCAGCCCGGCGGCGCCGAAGGCTTCGAAGAAGGCGAGGTTCGGCTTCACCGCGGCCGCAAACGGCGCCGCGGCCTCGACCAGGAGCCGGGCGAACGCTTCGAGCCCGACGATGTCGCGCGAGAAGCCGTCGGGCAGCGATTCGGGGTCTGGGTCGATGCCGAGGCAGAGGACCGTGCCGGTCGCGGCCGACCGCGCCGCGAGGCGGTGGAGGTAGGTCGTGGTCACGGCGCCGATGCCCCGGGCGACCCGTTCGTGGGCGACGACGCGGGTCCCGAGGTCGGGGCGCTCAGGGTCGGGAACGGCGGGGCGCTCGAAGGGGCGCTCGGTCCTGGGGTCGGCATCTGGCTCGGCGGGATGAACCACGACGGTCGCGACGCCGCGTCGAGGCCAGCAGAGACCGTCAGCGCGAGCGACGCGCCGACGGTCCAGTTCGGGGCCGTCCCGGTCAGCTGCACCAGCTCGAGGTCGACCACGCCATGGTCGACCCTGAAGAACGCGACGGCGTCACCGGCCGGCGACCAGACAGGATCGAATGACGCCTGGTCGTTCGTGACGCGCAGCAGCTCGGCACCGGTCCGCGCATCGAGGATCACGACGTCCGTCCCGAACGAGCCGGACTTCGTCGCGGCGAGATAGCGGGCATCGGGCGACCAGGCCGGGCTGAGGTAGCCGGGGCCGGTGATCGCCGCGACCTTGCCGGAGGCGAGGTCGTAGCGCTCGATGGTGGGGGTCCCACGGGTCCCGGCCCGGCCATCCTTGACGTAGGCGATCGAGCGACCATCCGGCGACCAGGCCGGATCCTGGTGGCCCAGCGGCGCGAACTCGGCCAGCTTCGGGTTGACGAGCGCCCCGGTCTGGAGGTTCAGGATCTTGAGCACGACGTCGCCCAGCCACGGCTGCGGATGGTCGGTGACGACGACGACGCGCTTGCCGTCGGGCGACGGGAACGGCTGCCGGATGAACGACTGCCACGTCAACGAGCCGGACTTGACGCGACCGCTCAGCAGCGTCGCGAGCCCGGTGCCGTCGGGATGGATCCGGACGAGCGCCGGGACGTCGAGGCCGTACGTCCGGACCTGGCCGTTCGCCGGCCAGCGCCCGATCGCTGCCGTCGTCCGGATGAAGTAGATCCACTGGCCGTCGGCCGACCACGTCGGCATGGCGTCCTGGCCGCCGGTCGTGAGCTGCCGGGCGGTCGCGCCGCTCTGGAGCCAGAGGTTGCCATCCTTGACGTAGACGAGGGTGCCCGGGACGTCCGCGCGAGGATCGACGACGACGACGTTCGACGGGGTCGGCGTCTTGATCGGGCCGTTGCCCGAGCCACCGGTGACGGTCGGCAGCTGGCCGGTCAGGAGCGCGTAGCTCAGCGCCGCCACGATGACCAGGCCGACGGCCGACAGGCCCGGCCCGACGCCTCGCGGCAACGACAGCAACGGCAGCGCGATGCCCGGCCGCCCGCGACGGTTGGGGGGCGCCGGCGCAGCGGCCAGAGCCGCGGCCTGCGTCGGCGGGGTCGCCGATTCCGTCGGCGGGGTCAAGGTCGTCGGCGTCGCGACCGGCGGTGGGCTCGAGGCCGGCGGCCGGGGCTGGACCTGAGCGGGACCCGGAGTCGAGCCCGCGCCCCGCACTGCCCCACCCCCACGGACCGACCCGCCGCCGCTCCGAGCGGATTCGAGCGCATCGTTGTCGGGCGCCGCCTGGCGGTGGCCAGGCTGGCGGGGTGTCGGCCGTCGCAGCGGGGGCGAGGGCGCGTCAGCCCCTGGCGCCGTCGGCTCGTCGGGTGCCCGGTCGGCGGGGTCCGGGCCGGGGTTGCGGGGGGACCCTCCTCGCCGGACGGTCATCCGCTGACTCCCGCCGGCGTCACGGACGCGGGTTGAGTGATCCGCGACGGAGCCGCCGTCGGGGCTGCCGTCGACACCGACCCCGCCGGTGCCGCGTCGCGGATCTCGAGCTGCAGCGACTCGAAGCCGCCGAACCGTCGGCTCGCGAGCCGCGCGACGACGTCCAGGCGGTCGCCCTCGCGAACGACGGACGACAGCTCAGCCCATCCGAAGGCGATCCCGTCGAGGACGTCGCGCTCGCGCTTCAGCACGATCTGGCTGTGGCCGCCGCTGGCTTCACGGGCGCGCACGACGGTCAGGCCGAGGATCGCCACGAGCGGCTCGGGGTTGCCGGTCCCGGACGGCGCCAGGCGAAGCAGCTCGCGATGGAGGTCATAGCCCACGGCGCCGGCCGGCAGCGCCAGGTCGATGTCGAGCGACGGCCGCGGATCGGCTGGCTCGGCCGCGGCCGCGAGGGCCATGAAGCGCTCGTGGAAGGCGTCCCAGCGATAGGCCTCGATCTCGAAGCCGGCAGCCCCGGCATGGCCTCCGTGGCGGATCAGGAGATCGCCGCAGGTGGCCAGGGCGCCGGCGAGATCGAGGCGCCCGTCGCTGCGGGCCGAGGCTCGGACCGTCGCCCCGAGCTCGGCTCCGACGACCGCCGGCCGTCGCCGCTCCTCGGCGAGGCGCGAGGCGACGAGGCCGACGATCCCGACCGGCCACGGTCCGCGGACGATCGTCGCCGGTTGCTCGTCGACCGCGTCGGCCGAGATTCGCGCCTCCGCGATCGCCGACCGGGTCAGGTCGCGACGGACGCTGTTGGCCTCCTGGAGCGCGGCCGCCAGTGCGGCGGCCTCCTCGACGTCCTCCGACAGGAGGAGTCGCGCGGCGTCCATCGCCTCGCCGACCCGCCCCGCGGCGTTGAGCCGCGGCGCGACCGAGAACGACAGCGTCTCGAGATCGACGTCCGACGGGCCGATGCCGGCCGCCGCAAGCAGCGCGGCGATCCCGGGTCGCGCGGCCTCCCGGATCCTGGCCAGTCCCAGGCGCACGATCGCCCGGTTCTCGCCGAGCACCGGCGCGACGTCCGCGACGGAGCCGATCGCGGCCAGGTCGGCGAGGTCGAGCGCGGCGTCGCCGAGGAGCAGCCTCGCCAGCGTGAACGCGACGCCGCTGCCGGCCAGGCGGCGCTCCGGGTAGGTCGCGTCGGCGCGATGCGGATTCACGATCGCGACGGCCGGTGGCAGGCGATCCGGGACCCGGTGGTGATCCGTGACCAGGACGTCGATCCCACGGGCCGCGGCGACCTCGACCTCGGCGGTGCTCGACGTGCCGGTGTCGACCGTGACGATGACCGTGGCGCCGCCGGCGACCGCTGCCTCCACCGCGGCGAGCGACAGGCCGTGGCCCTCGTCCAGGCGAGAGGGCACGTACGGCACCGCGGTCACGCCGAACCGGCGAAGCGCGTCGGCCATGATCACCAGGCCGGTCACGCCGTCGGCGTCGAAGTCGCCGAAGACCATGACCCTCTCGTCGCGGTCTCGGGCCGCCCGGATCCGGGCCTCGAACGCCTCCGCGTCGGGCAGCAGGCGCGGGTCGTTGAGGGACGCCGCCGGGTCGCCGAAGAACGCCCGGAGCTCGGCCGGATCCAGGATTCCGCGCCGCGCGAGGAGCCCGACGACCCGGTCGCTCAAGCCCAGGTCATGGCCCGCTTCGACCAGGGTCGGATCCAGCTCGAGGGGGTTGGGAAAGACCCAGCGCGACCGCGGCTCGAGCACGGCGTCAGGATGCCACGCGAGGCTGCACGGCGGCTTTGCTCCCGGGATCCTGGCGGTCCGACGGTTGGCTTGGTGCGGCTCGGACCTGGGGCGTCGTGGGGCCAGCGCCTCAGGCCGAGGCGGGACGCGCGGTCCGGGGGCTGGTCGGGAGGCGGCCCTTGCGGCGCTCCTCCCACTCCTGCCAGACGACCAGCAGCATGCTCGCGACGAAGATCGACGAGTACGTCCCCGAGACGATCCCGATGAGCAGCGCCAGGACGAACTCCTGGGTCGCCGAGCCACCGAACAGCAGCAACGCGGTCAGGGTCAGCACGACCGTGAAGCTCGTCGTGATCGACCGGCCGAAGGTCTGGAGGAGCGAGTGGTTGACGATCTCGGCGAACGGCTCGCCGGCGTGACGTGCTCGGTTCTCCCGGATCCGGTCGAAGACCACGATCGTGTCGTGGACGCTGAAGCCGATGACGGTGAGCATCGCCGTCACGAACAGCCCGTCGATCTGCACGGCGAACAGGGTGCCGAGGATGGCGAACACGCCGATGACGACGATGACGTCGTGGAGCAGCGCGATCAGGGCCGTGACGCCGAACTTGACGTCCCGGAATCGGAGCGTGATCCAGCCGAGGATGCCGAGCGACCCGACGAGGATCAGCAGGATCGCCTGCTGGACGAGGTCGGAGCTCACGACCGCGCCGATCGAGCTCAGGCTGGCCTGGGCGGCGATCGGCCCGAAGTCCTTCTCGAGGCCGGCGACGATCGCACCCATCGCGCCGGTCCGCGGGATCTCGGTGTTGCCACCCGGCGCCGCGCTGGCCGACGGCGACGGGCCGGGGCTCGCGGATGGCACCGGCGTGGGGCTCGGGCTGGGGCTCGGGGTCGGGCTCGGCGTCGGCGACGGGGAAGGTGACGCCGCGGGTGACGGCGACGCCGCGCCCGGGGAGCCGGTCGGGCCGGCCGAGCCTGACGGCCCGGGCGTCGCCTCGGGCGCCGGGGTCGGGGCCGCCTCGGGCGGCCGCAGGTCGAGCTGGTTCATCCGGATCTCCAGGAACCCGCTGCCCGTCCGCGTGACGGACGCGTCCGGCTGGCCGAGGCCGACGAGCGCGGTCCGGACCGCATCGGGCTGGACGTTCGGGTCCTTGAACCGGATCGACCACTCGGTCCCGCCGGTGTAGTCGATCGAGAACTTCAAGCCGAGGCTGCCGCCGGAGATCGGGGTCAGCAGGATGAAGATCAGGCCCGGGATCGTGATCAGCAGCGAGACGGCGAAGAACCAGTTGCGCTTGTTGACGAGCTCAAACACCGCGCGCCTCGCCGCGGAGCGCCCGTCGCCCAACCGGCCGAGCCGTGAACTCGGCGTCGCTGACCCCGTAGAGGCGGGCCCGCCCGGCCCAGCGCTGGGCGACGACGATCCGGAGGACCGTCCGGGTCACGGTGATCGCCGTGAACATCGAGGTCAGGACGCCGATGATCAGGACGAGCGCGAAGCCCTGGATCGTGCTCGACCCGAAGAGGTACAGGATCGAGGCCGTGATGAGGCTCGACACGTTCGAGTCGAGGATCGAGTTCCAGGCTCGGTTGAAGCCGGCCTCGATGGCCTGGGGCAGGGACTTCCCGGCGCGCAGCTCTTCCTTGGTCCGCTCGAAGATGAGGATGTTGGCGTCGACCGCCATGCCCACCGAGAGGACGAAGCCCGCGATCCCGGCGAGGGTCAGCACGACCGGGATGAACCGGAAGATCGCGAGGACGACGAGCGTGTAGTAGGCCAGCGCGAAGCTGGCGATGACGCCCGGCAGCCGGTAGTGCAGGATCATGAACAGCATCACCAGGCCGACCGCGATGCCGCCCGCCAGGAGGCTCTTCGCCAGGAACTGGGCGCCGAGGGTCGGGTCGATCGTGTCGCTCGACAGCTCCTCGACCGGGAACGGCAGCGAGCCGAAGCGCAGGACGTTGACGAGGTTCTGGGCGTCCTTGATCGAGAACCCGCCGACGGTCGAGCCGGCATCGATCTGGACCGTTCCACCCGGGATCGGCTCCTTGATCGTCGGGGCGCTGATGACCGTGCCGTCGAGCACGATCGCGAAGAAGTCGCCGACGTGGTTCGTCGTGTAGGTCGCGAACAGGTTCTTGCCGTTCTCCTTGAGGACGAAGTTGACGGTCCGCTGGCCTGTCTGGTTGGCGCCCACGTTGGCGCTCGAGACCTCCGTGCCGGAGAACAGCGGCGTGACGGTCGTCGTCGGCAGCGGCTGGCCCTCGACCGCGCGCTGGGGACCCGGATTGGAGGACGTGCCGTAGTCGGCTTCCGGGAGCGGCACGAACTGCAGCTGGCCGGTCGTGCCCACGAGCTTGCGGATCGCCGCGGTGTCGGAGATGCCCGGGACCTCGACGACGATCCGGTCCGTGCCCGAGGTGACGACGACGGGCTCCGACACGCCCGTCGCGTTCACCCGGCGGGCGATGATCTCCTTGACGACGTTGACGTCGGACAGGCTCGGCGCCTTGCCGCCGCTGGGATCGACGCGATACTCGACCCGCAGGCCGCCCTTCAGGTCAAGGCCGAGCTTCGTCTCGATCACTCGGCCCGCCGTTTCGCCGGTCGGGTCGGGAATCGTCAGCGGCACGAAGTCGAGGACGAAGGCGAGCACGCCGATGACGGCGATGAGGAAGAGCCCGGTTCTACGCACGAGCCCGGATGATACAGGCGCATTGCGGGCCCCGCCGTCCCGAAGGCGGGCGCCGACGGGCCGCCTCAGGCCTCGAGGTTGGCCTTGATCTTCTCGGCGAGGCTGCGGCTGATGCCGGGGACGGCGGCGATCTGCTCGACGGGCGCTTCCTTCACCCGCTTGATCGAGCCGAAGACGCGCAGCAACGCGGCCCGGCGGCGCGGGCCGACGCCGGGCAGGTCGTCGAACTTCGAGCGCACCGCGGCCTTGCGGCGCAGGTCGCGGTGATAGGTGATCGCAAAGCGATGGGCCTCGTCGCGGATCCGCTGGACGAGGTACAGGGCCTGCGACGTCGTCGGCAGGAGGACCGGCTCGGCCCGATCCGGCAGGACGAGCTCCTCGCGCTCCTTGGCGAGGCCGGCGAGCGGCAGGTCGTGGAGGCCGAGCTCGTCGAGGACCTCCTTGGCGGCGCTGACCTGGCCCCGCCCGCCGTCGATGACCACGAGGTCCGGCATCGCCCAGCGGCGCTCCTCGGCCGAGCCCTCGTCGCCGGCCCGGCCCTGGACGGCCCGAAAGCGCCGCCGCAGGACCTCCTGGTGCGAGGCGAAGTCGTTGGGGCCCTGGACGCCACGGATCCGGAAGCGCCGGTACTCGCCCGTTCGCGGCTTGCCGTCCTCGAAGACGACCATGCTCCCGACCGTCTCGCTGCCCTGGAAGTTCGAGATGTCGTAGCACTCGATCCGGGCCGGCAGGGTCGGTAGCGAGAGGGCCTCGGTGAGCTCCTCGAGGGCCCCGAGGGTCTTGCCCTGATCGGCCAGCCAGCGGGCCTGCTCGCGAGCCAGCATCTCCTCGGCGTTGCGGGTCGCGAGGGTCATGAGCTGGCGCCGATCGCCGCGCTGCGGGACGACGAGGCGCACTGGAGCGGCGGCGCCCGCCCCCGCCCCCGCGCCGTCCGAGCCACCCGGTGGCGTCTTCCGCGCCCCGCGTCGGCGGGCGACGCGCACGGCGTCGGGTCGCGGCACGGACAGGTTCTCGATGCGATCGGTGGCGACCGGGATGCCGGTCCCGCCGGCCGCCGCCCGCCGCGCGGCGAGGAAAACCTCGAGATCAGCCGCGTCCGGCAGGTTCATCGGGATCGCGATCTCGCGCGGCACGTTCGTCGCCCGGCCGTAGTACTGGAGCAGGAAGCCCGACACGACCTCGGCGTCGGGCGTGTCGCGTGGGACGTCGAGCAGGAAGACGTCGCGGCCGATCGCCTTGCCGCCGCGGATGACGAAGAGCTGGACGGCCGCCTGGTTGTCGCGCCGGGCGAGGCCCACGAGGTCGAGGTC
>DATEZX010000325.1:0-2610 GCA_035255225.1 Candidatus Limnocylindrales bacterium | reverse complement strand
CGCCTCGGCCTGACGTGCGGGCGCTCCTCCAGCGCGTCAGCCGCGCGTCGGTCGGCGTCGGTGACGAGACGATCGCCTCGATCGGGCCGGGGTTGCTGGTCCTCGTCGGCGTCGGGCATGGCGATGACGACGCGGTGGCCGCCGGCCTCGCCCGGCGCATCACGGAGCTGCGCATCTTCGGCGACGAGGAGGGTCGGACGAATCGCTCCATCCTCGATGTCGGCGGCGCCGCGCTCGTCGTGAGCCAGTTCACGCTCTACGCCGACACCGCGCGCGGCCGGAGGCCCGGCTTCACGGACGCCGCCGAGCCGGCGCTCGCGGAGCGCCTCTACCGGGCCGTCGCGGCCGGGCTCAGCGCCGCCGGGGTGGGGGACGTGCAGACCGGCTCGTTCGGCGCGGAGATGGCGGTGGAGCTCGTCAACGACGGCCCGTTCACCATCTGGCTGGACACGGCAGAACGCCGACCCGCGTAGCCCGGAGGTTCCCGATGCGCCCCATGGAGATCGGTCTTGTGCTGCCGATGGGCGACTCGTTCGTCGATGGCTCGACCGCGCGCTGGGTCGCCATCCGCGACCTCGCCCTGCGAGCCGAGGAGCTCGGCTTCGACGCCGTCTGGACGGCCGACGAGCTCCTCTGGCGCCCGGCGGAAGGCGCGGCCCAGGGCTGGTGGGAGGGCGTCGCGATGACCGCCGCCATCGCCGCCGCCACGTCCCGGATCAAGGTCGGAATCTGGGTCATGTCCGCGCTCCATCGCAACCCGGGCATCACGGCCAAGGCCGTCGAGACGATCGACGAGATCAGCGGCGGCAGGTTCGTGTTCGGGCTCGGGTCCGGGCACGCGGGCAAGCAGGCCCACGCGTTCGGGCTCCCCGAGGACCACGTCTACGGTCGCTTCGAGGAGGCTCTCGAGATCATCGTCCCGCTCCTGCGGCAGGGCCGGGTTGACTTCGAGGGCATATACCACGCCGCCCGGGACCTCGAGCAGCGGCCGCGCGGTCCGCGCCCCGGCCGGATTCCGATCATGATCGGCGCGAGCGGCCCGAAGATGCTCCGCCAGGCCGCGCTGCACGCCGACATCTGGAGCTGGTACGTCCAGGAGCGGAGCGACCTCGTCGAGTTCGGGCCGAGGCTCGCGGCCATCGAGGCGGCCTGCGTCGAGATCGGTCGCGACCCGGCGACGATCGGCAAGTCCGCCGGGATCGTCGTCGAGCCCACCTCGTTCACCGGTGCCGAGGCGGTCTTCGGCCCGCCGATCCGCGGCTCGGCCGTCGAGATCGCCGATGCGCTGCGGGTGTTCGGGGCGGTGGGCTACACGAACGTCGAGCTCGTCGTCTGGCCGCCGACGATCGCCGCGCTCGATGCGCTCGCGCCGGTGCTGGAGCTCCTCGACGCCGGCTGATCTTCCCCGGGGTCAGCTCGATGCGGCGGCGACCACCGAGTAGAAGCTGACGACGGCGACGGACAGCTGGACGCACAGCGCGACCGCGTACACCGCGACGGACGCGAACACGAGGGCGTTCGCCGCGAACAGGAGCACTGCCAGCGGGCCGAGCACGAACAGGAGCTGGCCGCTCCGCGTGCGGATGGCGTCGGTCCGGAGGAACTGACGGGCGCGGCTCAGGACGACCCAGCCGGTGTAGGCCGCGACGGCGCCGCTCGACAGGACGAGAGCGGTGCGAGCGTCGTCGAACCAGGCGAAGGCGATCACCGGGAGCAGGCTCTCGAAGACCACGTTGAAGCTCGTCGAGACGATCGCGCGCTGGCGGATCCGATGATCGACGGACCACGAGCCGCCGGGTGGCGTCAGCGCGGCCGTCACCGCAGTGAACCCCGCCATCACGACGGCGATCTGGGCGATCCCGATCAGGAGCACCTCACCCGGCACGACCGACATGCTACCGACGGCCGAGGCGCGAGATTCGTCGATCAGCCGTGCCCGGGAGGCGACGGCGGGAGCGAGTCGGCGCGGCAGGGGATTCGGGCCGGTCGCCGTCACAAGGCGCTGAGGTACCCAGTCGTCGACGTGGCGGAACCCGTCGGCGAACGGCCCCTCGAAGAGCTCCACGGACTCGCGCAGCGACAGCCGATAGAACTTCACGTGGGTGAAGTCCTCCATCAGGATGTAGACCGGGTCCGGGGTGCTGTTCGGGCCCTGGAACTGCTGACCGGTCAGGACGGGCTTGTGCGTCTCGACGAAGGTATCGAACGTCGACTCGCCGACGACGACGCCGAGGTGCTCGCAACCCATCTTGTAGACGCGCTGGTGGACCGGCGGGATGAGCTCGATCATCGGCAGCCGCTTGCCATCGAGCACCTCGAGCTGGTCGAAGACGAGCAACGAGATCGGGCGGCCGTTCCAGACGTTCTCGCGATTCGCGACCGCGTGGCGTTCGAGGAGCCCGCGCACGCGAACGTACTCATCCCACTCGGCGACGCGGTAGGCGATGTGGCTGAGCTCGTACGGGGCGATATCGATCCCTCGCGTGAGCAGCCGGTCGCGCTGCTGCGCCGCGAACGCCCGGTAGTCCCCGATGATGTCGGCGATCGGGTCGGTCATCTCCCTCGTCCTCCCTCACGTGCGAACGCGCGAATACCCTTGGGCACACACGG
>DATEZX010000324.1:0-6328 GCA_035255225.1 Candidatus Limnocylindrales bacterium | reverse complement strand
GGCGCGGGGATGATGGACTGCAAGCGCGCCCTCGAGGAGACCGAGGGCGACGGCCCGAAGGCCGTCGCCGTCCTCCGCGAACGTGGCCTCGCTGCCGCGGCTCGGAAGGCCGGGCGCGAGGCTCGCGAAGGCCTCATCGTGAGCTACATCCACACCGGCGGCCGCGTCGGCGCCCTGGTCGAGGTCAACTGCGAGACCGACTTCGTCGCTCGCACCGACGACTTCCAGAAGCTCGTCCGCGACATCGCGATCCAGGTCGCCGGGCTCAATCCGCTGTATGTCGACGCCGATCACGTCCCGGAGGCCGAGCTCGCGGCCAAGAAGGCCGACCTGGCAGCCGATCCCGCGACCGCGGGCAAGCCGCCCGAGATCCGGGACAAGATCGTCGACGGCCAGCTGAAGAAGTGGTTCAAGGAGGTCTGCCTCCTCGACCAGCCGTTCCGGGACGAGGACTTCGACGTCCGCGAGCTGATCACGCGCCGGATCGCAACCATCGGCGAGAACATCGTCGTGCGACGATTTGCGCGCTTCCAGCTCGGGGAGGACATGTGAGCGACGGTGAGACCGCGGCGCGACCGAAGCGCTATCGGCGGATCCTCCTGAAGCTGTCCGGCGAGGCGCTCCTCGGCGAGCGCCAGTACGGCGTCGATCCGGTGTTCTGCGCCCTCATCGCCCGCCAGGTCGCGGCGGTCCACGGCCGAGGGGTCGAGATCGGGATCGTCGTCGGCGGCGGCAACATCTTTCGGGGCCTGGCGGCGTCGGCCAAGGGCATGGACCGCGCAACCGGCGACTACATCGGCATGCTCGCCACGGTCATGAACGGCCTGGCCCTCCAGGATGCGATCGAGCGGCAGGGGATCCAGACCCGGGTCATGAGCGCGATCGCGATGAACGAGATCGCCGAGCCGTACATCCGGCGACGGGCGGTCCGCCACCTCGAGAAGGGCCGGGTCGCGATCTTCGTCGCCGGCACCGGCAACCCGTATTTCACGACCGACACCGCGGCGGCCCTGCGAGCCATCGAGATCGGGGCGGACGTGCTCCTCAAGGCCACCAAGGTGGACGGCGTCTACGACGCCGACCCGATGCAGGTCAGCGGCGCCCATCGCTTCGAGCGGCTCGAGTACACCGACCTCCTCCGCGACCAGCTGAAGGTCATGGACGGGGCAGCGGTCTCGCTGTGCATGGAGAACGACCTGCCGATCGTCGTCTTCAACCTCAACGAGGAGGACGCGATCCTCCGGGTCGTCGACGGCGAGCCCGTCGGGACGCTCATCGCCGCCCGCGCGACGACCGTCGAGGGAGCTCCGGCATGAACGGCCAGGCCGGGCATGCGACGATCGCGGCGGCAGACCACAAGATGGCCCGCGCGGTCGAGGTCATGGAGCGCGACTTCCAGGGCATCCGGACGGGCCGCGCCTCGACCAGCCTCGTCGAGCGGATCCACATCGAGTACTACGGGACCCAGACGCCGCTCAACCAGCTGGCCGGCATCAGCATCCCGGAGCCCCATCAGATCGTCATCCAGCCGTGGGACCGCAGCGCCCTCGGGGCGATCGAGCGGGCGATCATCAAGAGCGACATCGGACTGACGCCGAACGTCGACGGCACGGTGGTCCGGCTCAACATCCCTCAGCTCACCGAGGAGCGCCGACGTGACCTCGTGCGCGTCGTCCACAAGCGGATGGAGGAGGCGCGGGTCGAGATCCGGAACCTCCGCCGTGAGGCCGCCGACGAGCTCAAGAAGCTCGCCCGGGATGGCGATGTCGGGGCCGACGAGGAGCATCGCCTGCTCGATGAGCTCCAGCGGACCACCGACCGCCACATCGCGGAGGTCGACCGCGTCGGTGGAGTGAAGGAACAGGAGGTCCTCGAGGTCTAGTGGCTCGAGCCCCGCTCGTCCGCCCGACCGACGCCCCGCCCACCGCTCACGGCCGGGCTGGCGGCGTCGGCGAGGCGGCGGCCACGACCGGGTCGCCGGGCCCGGACACCGAGCCCTCGCATCCGGAGCTCCCGGTCCACGTCGCCATCATCATGGACGGCAACCGCCGCTGGGCACGGGCGCACGGGGTCCCGGAGCTCGACGGTCACGCCGCCGGCGTCGAGGCCATCCGCGGCCTCCTCCGCCACGCCGTGCGGCGGGGCGTCCGCGTCCTGACCCTGTACGCCTTCAGCCGCGAGAACTGGGCCCGGACCGACGAAGAGGTCGTGGGCCTGTTCGGCCTGCTCGAGGCCGCGATCCGCAGCGAGACCGCCGAGCTGCGCGCGGAGGGAGTCCGGGTCCGCCTCCTCGGCCGCCTCGACGAGCTGCCCGCCGAGACGCGCCATTCGATCGAGGCGGCGCTGGATTCGACCGCCGGCGGCGAGCGGCTGATCCTGAACGTCGCCTTCAACTACGCCGGCCGCACGGAGCTCGTCGACGCGGTCCGGCGGATCGTCCGATCCGGCGTCCCGGCGGACGCGATCGACGAATCGACGGTCGCGCTGGCGCTCTACACGGCTGGCCTGCCCGATCCCGACCTCGTGATCCGGACCGCCGGCGAGCACCGCCTCTCGAACTTCCTCATCTGGCAGTCGGCGTACGCCGAGCTGGTCATCAGCGACGCGCTGTGGCCGGACTTCGGCCCGGTCGACCTGGACGCGGCCCTGGCCGAGTACGCCACCCGACGCCGGCGCTTCGGGCGCTGAGGCGATGCTCCGCGAACGGGCCAGGAGCGCGGCCATCCTCGCGCCCCCGATCCTCGTCGCCCTCCTCCTGGGGGGTCCGTGGATCGCCCTCGTCGTGGGCATTGCCGTCGCGCTCGGCGCATTCGAGGCTTTCCGGTTGCTCACCTCGGCCGGCCACGCGTCCTTCCCGGCCCTCGGCGTCGTGCTGGCCGTCGTCATCGCCCTCGCGGACTCGGTTCGTCAGCTGCCCGACGGGAGCGGCCTCATCCTGGCCGGGATCGGCATCGTCCTGGTGGGCTCGGTCGCCATCACCCGGCCGGACCCGCGAGAGGGCCTGGCGACGCTCATCACGACGACCTTCGGAGCGCTCTACGTGGGCCTGCTCGGCTTCGTGCCGCGCCTCGCCGCGCTCGATGCGCCGGTCGTCGACGGCTCGCCGCTGGGCTTCCTGGGCGGCGAACGGGCCTGGGTCCTGATCCTCCTGCTGACGGTCTGGACGTTCGACACCGCCGCATACGGGGTGGGACGGCGTTTCGGGAGTCGCCACTTCATCCCCCACATCTCCCCCGGGAAGACCGTCGAGGGCGTGGTCGGTGGAACGGTCGGGGCCATCGTCGTCTGCACGCTCCTGGTCCTGGCCGTGGGCCGACCGCCGATTGCGGGCTTCTTCCTCGGCCTGGTGATCGCCGGGTCCGCCCAGGTCGGGGACCTCGCGGAGTCGATGCTCAAGCGGGCCGCCGGGGCGAAGGAATCCGGCCGGCTCATCCCCGGCCACGGCGGCCTCCTCGACCGGATCGATTCCTTCCTGTTCGCCGCTCCGGTGGCGTTCCTGTATGTCGTCCTCTTCCTCGGCTGAGCCGGCACGCGTCGCGCTCCTCGGCTCGACCGGCTCGATCGGACGCCAGGCGCTCGAGGTCCTGGCCAGGCACCCGGATCGCTTCCGGGTCGTGGCTCTCGCCGCCGGTCGCAACACTCGGCTCCTCGAGGAGCAGGCGGCTCGCGTCCGACCGGTCGTGACCGCCTCGGCCGCCGACGGCGTGGCAGCGCTCGTCGACCTCGCGACGCGGCGCGACGTCGACCTGGTGGTGGTCGGGACGGGTGGCGTGGTCAGCCTGCGGCCGGTTCTCGCCGCGTTGGCGGCCGGCAAGGTCGTGGCGACGGCGAACAAGGAGACCCTGGTCGCCGGTGGCCACCTGGTCATGCCGCTCGCGAGAGCGCGGGCGGCCGAGCGGGCCGCGGCGGAGCCTCGCGATCCGCTCGCCACGCCGCTCGCCTGGCTCCGACCGATCGACTCCGAGCACTCGGCGATCTGGCAATGCCTCGCCGGGGAGGACGTCGGGGCAGTCGCCCGCCTGGTCCTCACGGCTTCGGGCGGCCCCTTCCTCGACCGACCCATCGCCGAGTTCGGGGCGATCCGGCCGCAGGACGCCCTGCGACACCCGACCTGGCGGATGGGTGACAAGATCACGATCGACAGCGCCACGCTCGCGAACAAGGGCCTGGAGGTCATCGAGGCCCGCTGGCTCTACGATGTGGGCTACGAGGCCATCGACGTCGTCATCCATCCCCAATCGATCGTCCATTCGGCCGTCCTGTTCAGGGACGGTTCGCTCAAGGCCCAGCTCGGCACTCCCGACATGCGTCTCCCCATCCAGTACGCGCTCACGTATCCCGACCGCCAACCCTCGGCGGCCGCTCCGCCCGACCTCCTCGCGGCCGGCCATCTCGACTTCCGGGCACCGGACGAGGCGCGCTTCCCGGCATTACGAATCGCGCGCGAGGCCGGGCGTCGAGGGCCACGGGCCACGGCCGCCCTCATCGCCGCGGATGACGTCGCAGTGTCGCGCTTCCTCGGAGGCTCGCTCGACTTCCCGGGCATCCCAAGACTCCTCGAGGCGGCCGTCGAGCGATTCGGGAGCGCCGGCGGGTCAGACTTGCCCGACGTCGATGAGCTCGAAGCCCTGGACCACGACGTCGGCGAGACGTTTGCGACGTGGGACCCGGCGCCTGGCGGCCACGCGACCGGCAGGTTCGGGCAGTCTCGGGAGCTGATGGCGTGAGCTCGACGGCCCTCTGGCGCCTCGTCATCCTCGCCGGCGGAGTGGTGCTCGCGGCGCTCGCGGGCCCGAGGACGGTGGCGACGGTCGTCCTGTTCATCGTCGTCCTCGGCGGGATCATCCTCGTCCATGAGCTCGGGCACTTCTTCGCCGCGCGCCTGGCCGGCGTGCGCGTCCTGGAGTTCGGGGTCGGCTTCCCACCCCGGGCCCGCGTCCTGGGGGTGCGGGGCGAGACCACCTGGACCCTCAACTGGCTGCCGATCGGTGGCTTCGTGAAGATGGACGGCGAGGACGGCGACGTCGCGGACGGTCGCTCCTTCTCGGCCAAGCCGCTGTGGGTCCGGCTGGCGATCCTGCTGGCGGGCGTGGTCCTGAACGTCGTCCTGGCCGCCGCGATCTTCGTCGCCATCGCGTGGCTGGCCACGCCGCGGATCGGGGTGGAAGTCGCCTCCGTGCAGCCCGCCTCGCCCGCCCAGCAGGCCGGTTTGGTCGCCGGCGACCAGATCACGGGCCTGGACGGCCAGACCTTCGACGTCTACGACCCCGACCTGCTGGGCGCGTTGAGCGACCACGCTGGCCAGACGGTCAGCCTGTCCGTCCGCCACGCCGACGGGACGACGACGAGCATCTCGGCGTCACTGCGCAGCCCCGCCGAGGCCAAGGCCCACGGAGCGCTCGGGATCTCGGCTCGAGGCGTCGTCCTCGACGCCTACGCCAGTCGCCCGCTCGACCAGGCCGTCACCATCGGCGGCCGCGAGCTCGTGCAATGGGGCGGCCTCGTCGTCTCCGGGCTGGGCAACGTCATCGGCGGCCTCGTCACCAACCCATCGGCGCCGCCGCAGGCGTCGGGGCCCATCGGGATCGCCGCCCAGATCAGCGACGTCTTCTTCACGACCGGCTGGATCACGACGCTCTACATGGCCGGCGTCCTGTCCATCAACCTCGCCGTCGTGAACATCCTGCCGTTCCCGCCCCTCGACGGCGGCCGGATGCTCGTCCTCGTCATCAAGCGGGTCTTCGGGCGTCGGGTCAGCCTCCGGGCCGAGCAGCTGACGTACCTCGTGGGCTTCGTCTTCATCATCGGGTTCGTGCTCTGGATCACCGGTTTCGACATCGCCCGCCAGCTCGGCGGCGGCCAGTGACCGACGCGGCGGCGGTCGCTGCTCACGCGCGGCGGCGGAGCGTGACCGTCGACGTCGGTGGCGTCCCGGTCGGCGGCAGCCAGCCCATCGTCGTCCAGTCGATGACCAACACCGACACGGCCGACGCCGATGCCACGGCGCTCCAGGTCGCCCGCCTGGCCCACGCCGGCAGCGAGCTCGTTCGGGTCACGGTCAACACCGACGCGGCGGCTCGGGCGGTCCCGCCGATGATCGGCAAGCTTCGTGACCTCGGGGTCGGGGTGCCGGTCATCGGCGACTTCCACTACAACGGCCACCAGCTCCTGGTCGAGCACCCCGAGGCGGCGCGCCTTCTGGCCAAGTACCGGATCAACCCCGGCAACGTCGGGTCGAAGTACCACGACGAGAACTTCGCGACGATCGTCCGGGTCGCCATCGAGAACGACAAGCCGGTCCGGATCGGCGTCAACTGGGGCTCGCTCG
>DATEZX010000323.1:0-6470 GCA_035255225.1 Candidatus Limnocylindrales bacterium | reverse complement strand
GACCCGGATCCCACGGTCGGTGCCGCGACCGCCAAGGTGACCTACACGATCCGGTAGCCCCTAGGCCGCGACCGCCAAGGTGACCTACACGATCCGGTAGCCCCTAGGCCGCGACCGCCCGCAGGGCGGCAAGGAGGCGATCGACCTCGGCCGCGGTGTTGTAGTGGGTCAGCCCGATGCGCAGCACGCCCTGCGGCGCCAGGCCGAGGCGCTCGATGAGGCCAGTCGCGTAGAAGTCGCCGTCCCACGTCGCGAAGCCGCGCTCGCCAAGCGCCTCCGCGGCCGCGCGCGGGGCGACACCCTCGATGGTGAGTGCGGCGGTCGGGGTCCGGCGCTCGAACGACGCGGGGTCGGTGAGGCCGAGGGTCGTGACACCGGGGATGCGTGCGAGCCCGTCGGCCAGCCGTCGGTAGAGCGCCATCTCGTAGGGGCGGATCGTCGCCATCGCCGCGACGAGCTTCGCCCGCCGGCCGACGTCCGCGGCGGCGCCGCCGAGGCGCTCACCGACCCACGCGAGGTACTCCACCGCGGCGAGCGCGCCGGCGTAGCCCTCGAAGTTCCCGGTCCCCGTCTCGAAGCGGTGGCTCGCCGGCCGGACCTTGTACGCCGGCAGCGACGCCAGGACGTCGCGCCGGCCGTAGACCGCGCCGACGTGCGGCCCGAAGAACTTGTAGACCGAGCAGGCGACGAAGTCGGCGTCGACGGCCCGGGCGTCGAGGGACAGGTGCGGCGCCGCGTGGACCGCATCGACGTACAGCAGGGCACCGGCACGGTGAGCTCGCTCGGCGATCTCTGGAATCGGATTGATCGTCCCGACCGCGTTCGACGCCCAGCCGACTGCGACGAGCCGCGTTCGCGGGCCGAGCAACCCGCCGAGGTCCTCGAGGCGCAGTGTGCAGTCGTCGAGCCGCGGCTCCCAGGTCCGGACGATGAGCTCGTGGTCGCGCGCGGCTGCGATCCAGGGGTCCACGTTGGCCTGGTGATCGAGGCCGCTGACGACGATCTCGTCGCCAGGCCTGAACGACGCGCCGATCGAGCGCGAGAGGTGGAACGTCAGGGTCGTCATGTTCGGCCCGAACGTCATCTCGTCGGCGTCGACACCGAGGAGGTCCGCGACGGCGGCGTGGGCCTCGTCGACGATCGCGTCGGACCGGCGGGAGGTCGCGAAGGCCCCGCCGTGGTTCGCGTTCGAGCGCCGGTAGTAATCGGCGACCGCCTCGATGACGGTGTCCGGTACCTGGGTCCCGCCCGGGCCGTCGAAGAAGGCGATCGGCCGACCGGAGTCGGTCAGGGACAGCGCCGGGAATCGTGAGCGGACGAGGTCGACGTCGAAGGCTGCCATGACGGGGATCGTACGGCTCGTTGACCCTGCAATGAACCCGCCACTACGATCTGTCCGTGTCCACCGGTTCCAGCGTCTCGCCGCCGCTCAGCGCGCGCGACCCGCGGTTGCGCCCGTGGCGGGCCTTCGTCCTGGCCCACGCCCACGTTTCGCGCCGCCTCGACGAGGACCTCCGAGCCGAGCACGACCTGTCGCTCCAGGAGTACGTCTCGCTCCTGATCCTGGCCGAGGCTCCCGGGCGGCGCCTCCGGATGGGCCGCCTGGCCGAAGCCCTGGCACTGTCGAAGAGCGGCGTCACCCGGCTCATCGACCGCCTCGTCGACGACCACCTCGTCGAGCGGGTGACCTGCTCCAGCGACGCTCGTGGCGCGGAGGCTCGACTGACCGAGACGGGCGTCAGTCGCCTCCGGACCGCGGCCCCGACGCACCTCCGGGGCATCGCCGAGTACTTCCTCGCGACGATCGCCCCGGATGACCTGGCCGAGATCGAGCGGGTGATGACCGACGTCGCGCGGTGCGCGAGCGAGGCGCCCGGGGCTCACCGGGGTTCAACATGAGCGCGGGTCTGCCCTGAGCGCCATCGACGGCCAACCGTCCGCGGCGGCGGCCCACCTCCACATCGGGACCTCGGGCTTCTCCTACCCCGACTGGCGGCCCCGTTTCTATCCGCCCTCGACGCCGCCGTCGCGGTTCCTGGCCGAGTACGCGACCCGCCTCGGCGCGGTCGAGCTGAACGCCACCTTCCGGCGCCGGCCGACGCGCTCCGCGATCGAGGGCTGGCTGCGGGCCACGCCCCCCGCCTTCCGGTTCGCGGTCAAGGCCCAGCGCGGCTCGGCGATCCGGGCGCTGATGGGCTCACCGACGGACAGCGTGGCCTGGCTGACAGAGCCCCTGCCGGCGTTCGGCGACCGCCTCGGCGCGGTCCTGTTCCGGATTCCACGCGAGATCCGCCGGGACGGGCCGTGGAACGGCGGCGACGCGGCGGCCGGCGACCGGGCGCTCGCGGCCATCCTCGACGCCTGGCCGTCCGCCATCCCGCTCGTCGTGGAGCTGCAGGATCCGTCGTGGCACGTGGACGAGACGTTCGCCGCCCTGACCAACGGGCGGGCGACCCTCTGCGCTACGGACCGCGACGACGGCGACGAGCCGACGCTCCGACGGACCGCGGGACGACTCTACCTGCGCCTTCGCCGCGAGGACTACGACGGGCCGGCTCTGGATCGGTGGGCCGCGCGAATCCGGCCGTTCCTCGAGGCCGGCGACGAGGTCTTCGTGTTCTTCCGGCACGACCCGGTCGGGCACGCCGGCGAGCTGGCCCAAGCCCTGCAGGCACGCCTGGCGGGCTAGCTCGGGCTACGGCCGGGGGACGTGTGGGGATGACCTCGTTCGTGATCGACTCGATGGGTGTACTCGGCGGGTCCGAACACGACCAGGGCGACGAGCTCCTCCTCGATGTCGTGGAACCGGTGAGCCACGTCGGCCGGCACGAACACGACCGAACCGGCCGACACCGCCCGATCCTCTCCGCCGACCGTCATCGTCGCCCGGCCCGAGACCACGGAGTAGACCTCGTCCTCGGTGTGCGGGGTCTGGTGGTCGACGCCCCCGACCGGCAGGACATACAGCCCGACCGAGAGGTCGTGGCTGCGCGCGATCTCGAGGAACGGCGTGCCCGAGACTGCCATGGCCGCCCGGACCTCCGCCAGATCGAAGGCCTCCATCGCGGCGAGGCTAGCACTGCCGGGTCATCGCCCGAGGGGCCGCCCACGATCGCCCCACAGGCCGCGGGTCAACGCCCGATGGGCTGTCCCACCGCCGCGGCCGCAACTGTCCGTCGATCCGCCAGCTCGCCTGCCGCGTACTTCACCTCGGCATGGTTGCTCGTGATCCGGACGAGCTCGACGGTTTGCCCGGTGGCCCGATCGACCGCTCTCCGCCAGAGCTCGTTGTCGCGGTAGATCCGACCGTCGGCCGCCCGGTGGAAGGCGTGGTCGCGCTCCTCCACGTGGTAGGCGAGCGGCCACGGCCGGTCGGTGCTGATCCGGCCGCAGAGGTGGCGGTCGGTCACCCAGGCCCGAAGCTCGAACGGCTGGTCGGTCGGGTTCCGGAGCCGGAGGTCGCCGTAGTTGTAGAACACCGTCGCGCCCGAGCCGAAGGGCAGGACCCGGCCGTGATCCGGGAACGGGTCGAAGCCGTGATGATGGCGCTCGACGACGTCGAGCGGCGCGTGGAGCGCCATCCAGTACACGAGGTTCGAGAGCTGGCAGAGACCACCGCCGACGGCAGTCCCGACGCCTCCGTTGCGGAGGACGAGGCCGTCCACGAAGCCCCGATCGGCGGTTGGCCGACCGACGCGCTCCCAGAAGGAGAGGACTTCGCCCGGGCGGATCACGACCCGGTCGATCGTGGCGGCCGCAAGCCGGAGATTGACGATCTTGGTCTCCTGCAGCCGAGGGTCGGTGTCGCCGAGCCGTCGCCGGAGGATCGAGCGGTGCCCGATGACGAGGATCGGAAGGTCGGTCTCCGCGTGGGTCCTGGCGAAGGGCACCCGGTGTCGCCGATCGGCGAGGAGGCGCTCCAGCTGGAGCTCCCGCACGCGCGCCGCGTAGAGCGCCGGATGGAGCGTCGACAGTCGCATGCCGCACCTGGCCCTGACCGTTGCCGGGACGTCCGCGTGATGTGCAGGAAGGACGCGCGATCCGGGCCCTCCGTTGCTGCGCTCGCGCTGATCCTCGTCGCCTGCGGTCCCGCCGCGCCTGGGACCCCCACGCCGCCCGCGGCGAGCCAGCCGTCGGGCACGGCGGCACCCGGGACGAGCGCTGCGAGCGCCGGCCCCGCCATCACCCAACGGCCGAGTCCCCAGCCCTTCGACCCGGCGGCCGTCAGCGTGACGCTGCAGCCGTACGCCCGGGTCGCGGGCGGTCCGCTGGCGATCACCTGGCCGGACGATGGCTCCGGCCGCCTGTTCGTGGCGGCACAGGATGGGCGGGCGTGGGTCGTGCGCGGCGGAACAACGGTCGACCAGCCGCTGCTCGACATCCGGGCGATCGTCACGAGCGGTGGCGAGCGCGGCCTGCTCGGCATCGCGACGCACCCCGGGTTCGCGACGGACTCCCAAGTGTTCGTCGACTACACCGACCGCAACGGCGACACGGTCGTCGCGAGCTATGCAATCGACCCGGCGAACCCCGACCGGCTGGACCCGGCCACGGCGAGGCCGATCCTGCACGTCGGTCAGCCGTATCCGAACCACAACGGTGGGGCCGTCGCGTTCGGGCCGGACGGCGACCTGTACGTCTCGTTGGGCGACGGCGGCGGGGCCGGGGATCCGCAGGGCAATGGCCAGCGCCTCGACACGACCCTCGGCAAGGTCCTCCGGATCGACGTCGACCACCCGTCGAACGGCCGGGCCTACGGGATCCCCGCCGGCAACCCGTTCGTCGGGAATCCGCTCAGCCATCCCGAGATCTTGCTCTACGGGCTCCGCAACCCCTGGCGGATGGCGTTCGATCGCCTGACCGGCTCCCTGTGGATCGGCGACGTCGGGCAGAACGCCTGGGAGGAGGTCGACGTCGCCGGTCGGGGTGTTGGCGGCCTCAACTTCGGCTGGAATCGGATGGAGGGTGACCACTGCTTCGCGCCGGCCAGCGGGTGCGACCAGAGCGGCCTGACGCCACCTGTGACGGAGTACTCGCACGACGGCGGCGCCTGCGTGGTCATCGGCGGGATCGTGTACCGCGGCGACGCCTACCCGGTCCTCCGGGGCGCCTACCTCTACTCCGACTTCTGCACCGGCACGATCTGGGCCCTCGCCGCGGACGCCGCCGCTCCGGTCCCGGCGGTGGTCGGCGCCCATGCCGGGCAGATCGCCGCGTATGGCGAGGACGAGGCCGGCAACGCCTATGCGGCGAGCCTCGACGGGACGCTCAACCGCGTCATGGCGTCACCCCGCTGACGACGCCGGCGCGCCGAACCGGCACCAGCCGCGCCGAGCCTCTGCGCCTCCCGGACGAGGGTCAGGCGCCGGCCGCCACGAGGATGAGGTCCGTCGCGAGGCCGGCCATGAAGCCCGCGAACAGGCCCCACAGCGTCAGCTCCCACGACATCCGTCGCCCGACGACGATGAGCTCGCCGACGACGTTGAGGATCGCCCCCGCGGCGAGCGCCAGGCAGGCGACGAACAGGACCGGCGAGCCCATCGCCGTTCCCACGATCGTGCCCAGGAACGTCGGCCCGCCGCCGACGACGCCCGCCACCGTCAGCCACCGCCAGCTCGGCCGGACCTCCCGGGCGACGAGCGGCCCGACGATCCCGAAGCCCTCGGTCGCGTTGTGGAGGCCGAAGCCGATGATCAGCAGCACCGCCAGCGAGATCGCCCCCGACGCCGCGGATTGGCCGATCGCGAGGCCCTCGCTGAAGTTGTGGAGGCCGATCCCCGCGGCGATCGTCATGCCGAGGGACAGGGCCTCGGAGCGAGCGGCCGCCACCTCGGCCTCGGCGACGGCCATCGCTCCCGGACCCACGCCCGGCCGGGGGCGCCGCAGCCAGCGCGGCACGTAGACGAGGCCCAGCAGGCCGACCCCGAGCCCGACGACATAGGCGATCCCGAGCGAGGCCAGCTGGTCCCAGGAACGATCCTGGAGCGCGGCCTCGACCGGCTCCGTCGCGTGGCCCAGGATGTCGAAGAGCAGGAAGACCAGGATCCCGGCCGAGACCCCGCCCAGGAAGATGCGGGTCCGGCGGCCGGTGGCCTGCAGCCGCCCGAACGGCAGGCCGAGGAAGATCGTGAGGCCGGCGATGGCCCCCAGGACCACGGTCTGGGCGAAGGTCAAGACGTCTCCTCGTCGCGTGGGATCGGGTTGGGCCGCTGGGCGGGGCGGGGTGTTGAACTTGAGCCCGGCGGCCGCCGAAATCCTAGTGGCGTGCTCGGGATTGAGTCAATCGGCCCTGATATATCGAGTCAGGTCCACCTGACGGCGTCTCGACCGGCTTGTCCCCCCGGTCGCGGTGTCCGGCCTCGCGCGGGCACCTCGTCCGACGACGGAGGCCAGCGACACCCCGCATCGGACGGCCCTCGGGTCGGCGGCCGGGATCGCCGGCCCCGCCAGGGGCGGAGGCTAGACCGACA
>DATEZX010000322.1:0-6421 GCA_035255225.1 Candidatus Limnocylindrales bacterium | reverse complement strand
GAGCGGCCCGAGGGCGAGCGCCCGGGCGTGCCAGGCCTTGCGGTCGAAGGCGACGCCGCGGGCCGCCGCCCCGGCCTTCGCGGCGTCGCGGCCGGCGAGCCAGGCTCGCTCGCCGAGCTTGTAGGCGGTAGCCTGGCTGGGCCACGAGAGGTAGCGCAGGACCTCGCTCTCGGCCTTGTCGCGATCCATGCCCCCGGACCGGACGATGAAGTCGATCGCCTCGTCGTAGCCCCAGCGCGATCCGGGCTCGCCGGCCCAGTCCGGGTAGATCGAGTGCGCCGCCGCCGGGATCGGCCGCCCGGTGTGGAGCCCGATGTCGGCGACCACCCGGGCCGCCCGGAAGGCATGGGCGCACAGGAAGCCCAGGCGCGTCTCGGGCGTCCGGAACCAGCCGAGCTCGTCCATGAGCCGCTCGGCATACAGCGCCCAGCCCTCACCATGTGCCGACACGAAGCCCAGCTTGTGGGCCCGGATGAGATGGACGAGTCGGATCGTCGCGCCCTGGAGGTGATGGCCGGGCACCGCCTCGTGGTACACGGTGCTGACGTCGTCCCAGGTCGGGAACCTCGTGCGCCCGACCGTCGGGAACCATGTCTGTCCCGGCCGCGCCAGGTCCTCCGAGGGCGGAGTGTAGTAGGCGGCCGCAGCCGAGCCCTCGGGCGGGATCCGGACCTCGCAGCGGCGGATCGCCGGCGGGATGTCGAACTCGCGCCCGCTGAGGCCCGAGATCGCTTCGTCGGTCAGGTACTGGAGCCACGACCGGTAGGCGTCGACACCCTCGATCGAGCGGGCCGGATCGGTGATGAGCAGCTCCCGGACCTCGAGGAACGACGCACCCGGCAGGATTCGCTCGACCTCCCTGGCCTTCTCAGCCTCGAGGCGAGCGAGCTCGTCCCAGCCCCAGGCGTAGGCCTCGTCGAGATCGAGCTCCGTCCCGAGCAGGAATCGCGCCCACGCCTGGTAGCGCTCGTCGCCCGAGCCATCGACGGTCGTCGCCCGCGGCGCGTAGTGGTCACGCAGCCAGCGCGCCAACTCGGCGTAGGCGTTGCCGGCGCCCTTGGCGGCCGCCTCGAGCTCGCGCGCGAGGGAGCCGCGGGCGCCGGCGCCGAAGCGACGTCCGTAGTCGGCAACGAACCCGCCGAACCAGCCGCCGTGGCCGTTCCCGGCCCAGGTCTGGCACTGCTCGGCGACCGCGATCGCCTGCCTGCGCGCGGCCGGTCGATGGTGCTCGAGGCCGGCCTCGAGCGTCCGCCGGTAGCCGGCCAGCGCGCCGGGCACGGCGCGGAGCCGGGCGGCGATCGGCTGCCATGCCTCGGGGGTCGAGCGATCCATGAGATCGAAGACCGAGCGGGTCGACGAAGGCGGCCCCGTGACGATGCTGAGCCAACGCTCACGTTCGGCGGCGTCGATGACGCCGATCTCGCCGCCGAGGAAGTCACGCATCCAGCGGCCGCCGAGGCGCTCGGCCTCGTCCCTGGGAGGACCCGCGGATCCGAGGTCGGCGATGGTCTTCGAGAGCAGCGTCCGCAGCGCCTCGAAGCCCTCCGGCGAGTAGTCGGTCAGGCGAGTCGGATCGGACGCGACGCCCCACCGCTCGCCCCGGACCGGGTCGAGGGCGGCCATCTCGTCGACGTAGCGGCTGGAGAGCTCGGTGATCGTCGGCATGTCGGCAACCGTAGCGCAGTCGGGCCCTCCGGCCCTGCCCGCGGCCGCGCGGACCGGGGACGATCTCGGTCGTGACGCTCGACGATGCGCCGCTGCCGTACGGGCCGCTCATGACCCGCCTGCTGCGTCCGCTGCAGCGTGGGTTCCTCGTCCTCAACGGCGGCCTCATGGCGCCACTCCTGCGGCGCGGGTTTGGCTGGCTGCTCGGCAGCCCCGCGACGGGCTACCTGATGCTGCTGCGGACGCGGGGCTGGCGAACCGGTCTCGCCAGGGAGGCGCCGCTCGGGTACGTGATCCGGGACGGCGCGGTCTACTGCGTCGCTGGCTACGGCCGGCCGACGCCGTGGTACCGGAACCTGCTCGCCGAACCGGCGGTCGAGATCGTCCTCCCGACCCGGTGCCTGCGCGGCCATGCCGAGCCCGTCACCGACCCCGATGAGTGGCTGGCGGCCTATCGAGCACTGATCCGGAGCTTCGGGATCGTCGGACGCCTCGTCGTGGGCGACGTGTCACGCCTCGACGACGCGGCGCTCGTCCGCGATCACATGACCTTGCCCGTCGTTCGCATCACGCCGGAGCCGGGCCAGCCGCGTCTCGCTCCGGGCCCCTTCGACCCGGGCGGCCGGGGCTGGCTCGTGCCCTACGGCGCAACCGGGCTGGCCCTGGGGATCATCCTCTTCAGTCGCCGGTCGGGAAGGTAAGGTCAGGCCGGGGCGGAGACCCTCTGGGGTGCAGGCGGACCGATCGAGGTTGCGAGAACCTCCTCGAGGATCCGGGCGACCGGCGTCGAGCCACCCTCATCGACGAGCTGCCGGGCGCGCTGCTCCCCGAGCTCCTCGACCGAGAGTTCGACCGCATCCTGGAGGTGGAGCACCCGGGTCGGAGCGATCATCACGTTCTTGTCCCGCCGCAGGGCCGCGGTCGCCCCGGCGACTCGGGCGCCGAGGTCACGGTCACCGAAGCGCAACAGGATCAGGGCTGCCATCCCGAGGGCGCGGGCGAGGCCCGAGGCCATGTCGAGGTCCTTGAAGATCCGCAGGGCCTCCATGAGCCGCGCCCAGGCCGTGGCGCCATCGTTCGCCTGCCAAGCGATCGCGGACAGCAGGGTCAGCGTGTCGGCGATGTGGAACAGTGAGCCCTGCTCGCGGAAGGCGGCCAGATTGCCCTCGCTCTCGGCCCGCGCCGTCTGGTAGTCGCCAACGAGGAACGCCTCGATCTGGTGGACCTGTCGGGCTCGTTCGATGCCGTTGGCGTCGCCGATCTCGGTGAACAGCTCGAGGGCCCGCTGCGCGTGCCTCCGGATCCCGTCCGGATCGTTCGCGATGATGGAGAGGAAGCCCATGTCGTATTGCGCCTCGGCGACGAGGCGGAGGTCGCCAGTACCCTGGGCCAGCCCGAGGCGCTCCTCGTACCGGACGCGCGTGCTCTCGAAGTCCTCCATCCAGTAGGCAAGACCGCCATCCGCCGCGAGGGCCGCGATCCGGAGCCGCGCGTCCGGCGGCCGGTTCGGGTGATCGAGGAGCTGCGCCAGCCAGGCTCGGCCCTCGCGGAGCCGACCACGCTGCTGGAACCACCGCCACGTCGCCCCGAGGGTCGCGTAGCCGACGGCGGTGTCACCGGTCCGCACGGACCACTCGACCGCCGCCCGGACGTTGTATTGCTCCTCGTCCAGTCGCCGGAGGGCGAGCTCGGCATCACGGGTCACGATGCGGGCACCCTCACGCTCCGCGATCGCACGGATCTCCGCTGCATGGCGAGCGGCCACGGCGTCCAGCTCGCCGCTCTCGGCGAGCCGCTCGGCGGCGTACTCGCGCAGGAGAACATGCATCGAGAGCCGCCCCTCGCTGTCGGCCTCCCTCCGGATGAGGCTCTTGTCGAGGAGCGATTCGAGCCCGTCGAGGATGTCGATCCCGAGCTCACCGTCGGGGTCGGCCACGGCCGCAGCGCTCTCGGCTGCCCAGCCACCAGCGAAGATGGCCAGCCGCCGGAAGAGCCGCCGCTCGCTCTCACTGAGGAGCTCGTGGCTCCAGTCGATCGCGCCACGGAGCGTGCGCTGCCGCTCCGGGAGGTCGCGAGCCCCGCCGGCGAGGTCGAGGCTCCGCCCGAGTCGCTCGAGGATCGCCGCCGGCGACAGGATCCGGATCCGGGCGGCGGCCAGCTCGATCGCCAGCGGCAGGCCATCGAGGCGCCGGCAGATCTCGGTGATCGTCGCTCGTGTCGCGTCGTCCAGGACGAGATCGGGCCGCTGCGTCCGGGCGCGGTCTTCGAACAGGGCGACGCCGGCGCCGATGTCGAGTGGCGGCACGACGTAGGGATGCTCGCCGCCGATCCTGAGCAGCTCGCGGCTCGTCGCGAGGATCCGGAGCCCGGGAGCGCCGCGGATCAGGGACGCCGTCAGGGCCGCGGCCGGAGGAAGAAGCTGCTCCAGGTTGTCGAGGAGCAGCAGGACCTGGCGATCCCTGAGGAACCCGCGCAGCGCCTCGGCGAGTGTCCGATCCGACGACTCGCGGATGCCGATGGTCTGGGCGATCGTCGGCTCGAAGACAGCGGCCTCCCGGATGGCGGACAGGTCGACGAACCAGGTCCCGTGCGGGAACCCGCCGCGGACGACCTCGGCCACACCGATCGCGAGGCGGGTCTTGCCGCTCCCGCCGGGTCCGGTCAGCGTGACCACGCGGCCCTTCTGGAGCTCGTCGGCCAGCCGCGCGATCTCGGCGTCCCGCCCGACGAGCGAGGTCGACTCGTGGGGCAGGTTCGAGGGCGCCTCGAGGGTCCGGAGCGGGCGCGCGTCCTCGGCGGCTCCCGGGATGACCAGCCGGTGGAGCCGAGCGGGCTCGTCGAAGTCCTTGAGGCTCCGGAGACCCTCGTCGACGAGCGTCGCGCCGTCGAACCGCGGAGCCTCGGATGCCCCGCCGGCGGGCCGCTCGGACAGCGCCCCGACGAGCGCATCCGACAGCAGCACCTGGCCGCCGTTCGCGGCCGCGGCGACCCGGGCCGCGTAGTTCACGTCGATGCCGACGTAGTCCGCCGCGGCGTCCGGCGCGAGATCGGTCCGCAGCCGCCCGACGCCGGTGTGCAGCCCGGCGCGGACCCGGACCTCGGTCCCGCCCGCGAACGGCGCACCGGAAAGTGCGCGGAAGCCGGCGATCACGGCATCGATGGCCGCGCACGGCTCCGCGAACGCCGCGAACACCGCGTCACCCTCGGTCTTCACCACCTGTCCGCCGGCGCCCTCGATGGCCGTGCGGAGGCGGGCATCGTGATCGGCGACGACCTCGGCCCAGGTCGCGCTGCCGACGGTTCGTTCGAGGCGCGTCGAGCCCTCGATGTCGGTGAACAGGAACGTGACCGCGGAACCGACGGGCAGGGACGTCACGGGGACGAAGTGTGACGGTCGCCGCCCCGCCGTCAAACGGCCTCAGGCGGGCTCGACGCCCCGGTACCAGTCGACCGTCGCGGCGACGTTGTTGAAGGTGTAGACGTGGACCCCGACGACGGTCGCGGTCGGGTCGGCCGCCAGGGGGCCGAGGTCCTCGAGCAGCGTGTTCGGGCGATAGGTCCCGCCCGATCGGAGCAGCTGGCCGACGAAGCGCCGGTTCTTGAGGACGAACCGGCTCGCGTCGCGGACCCCGATCCGGGCGCTGATCGTCAGCAGCTTCGGGATCTCGGCGACGCCCGGGATGCCGATCCTCAACGGCAGCGTGATGCCGTCGCCCCGGCGGGCGGCCAGCCAGGTCGCGATGGCCTTCGGGTCGAAGCACAGCTGGCTCGTCATGTAGCTCGCGTAGCGGGCCTTCGCGGCGAGCGCGGCCAGCAGCCGCTCCTCCGGGATGAACGGGTGGCCCTGCGGATAGCAGCCGATCCCGACGTGCTTCGGCAGGATGTCGAGGTCGGCCATCGCCTCGAGCAGCGACAGCGCGTCCTCGAAGGCGCCGGGGTTCTCCTCGTCCCCGCCGACGACGAACGCCCGGTCGATCCCGGCGTCGGTCAGCCGCGCCAGCAGCTGCCTGAGGTGGTGGTCGTCGCGGACCATCCGGGCCGAGAGATGCGGGATCGCCCGATGGCCCGCCTGCTCGAGCTCGATCGCGAGGTCGAGGGTCGCGTCGAGGCCCTTCGCCGGCGAGGCCGTCACCGAGACGGCCGAGCCGGCCGGGAGCGACGCCGCCTCGTCGCGGGCGTGCTTGAGCGGGATGAGCTCCCAGGTCGGGTCGGTGAGGAGGCGGGCGATGCCCGGGCGCTCGGCGAGGCGAGTGGCCATCGTCGGGACTCAGACGTCCGAGTCGGGGAACGACGCCTTGCGCTTGACGATGTACTCGAGGAGGGCCTCGTCGACGGCGTCGTCGATCGGCGGCGCCTCGTACTCGCGAAGCATCCGCTTCCAGATCGCGTTGGCCCGCTGGGCCGCGTCGAGGGAGCCGGCCTCCTGCCATTGCTCGAACGAGTTGTTGTCGGCTGTCTCCGAGCGGTAGAACGCGGTCTCGAAGTTGGCGAGCGTGTGGCTGTTGGCCAGGAAATGGACGCCCGGGCCGTTCTCCCGGATCGCGTCGAGGGCCTGGCCGTTCGGCGAGAGGTCGACGCCCTTGAGGAACACCGCGGCCATCCCGCACTGGTCGGAGTCGAGGATGAACTTCTCGTAGCCGATGGACAGCCCGCCCTCGAGCCAGCCTGCGGCGTGGAGGACGAAGTTCGTGCCCGCGAGGATGGTCGGCTGGAAGGTGTTGGCCGACTCATAGGCCGCCTGGGCGTCGGCGATCTT
>DATEZX010000321.1:0-10132 GCA_035255225.1 Candidatus Limnocylindrales bacterium | reverse complement strand
GGCGTGGTGGTCGGCGAGCAGGCCCCGACGACCATCGCCACGGCGATCAGCGGAGCTGCCAGTCGGCGCATTTGAGATGTCGTCCCTCGGTCGGCCGGCTCAGTTGGGCGGTTTGGGCCGGACGTGGGCGCGGATCCGCATCGACCACTAGGGGTCGGGCGCCGCCCGGCGTCAAGAGCCGTGCGGCAGGGCTCGCGCCAGCTCACCCAGGAGCGGCGCACCGCCGACGGGCGGGCCGACGCGGCGATCGGCGGCGAGGGCCTGCGGCATCTGCCGGAATCCAGCGGGGAGGAGCGGCCGCCAGGCCTTCCACGAGGTCACGAGCCAGGCGCTCACTGCCCGCTCGACCGGGCCCCAGCGCAGGTGGTAGCCCTGCCGGACGCTCGCCGGCAGGAGGCCGATCGATGGCCAGAGCAGCCACCGGTAGGCGGCCGCGGGCAGGGCGTCGAGGATTGCGCCGACGGCCGGCCGGAGGTCGTGCCCCGCGATCTCGGCGTCGCCGAGGGCCGCCAGCGCGGGTCCGAGCGGCGGGGCGAGGACCGCGCCGCCGAGCTCGCGGGCGAGGTCGCCGACCTCGACCGGGCCGTCGGGCGCGAGCATCGCCTCGAGGTACGCGTCGAACGCCGCGAGGTCAGGCGGGAGGATCGCCTCGGGGATTCCGAACGCCTGCCCGACCGCGAGCGTCTCGGCGTAGAAGGCCGCTCGGCGCTCTCGCGGCAGTGGCTCGAGCCAGGCGTCGTAGGCCACCATCGTGGAGTCGACGAGCGTGGCGTGGACCCACAGCGACAGCTCCGGGTCGCGGGCGCTGTAGCGCGCGCCGTGTCGGGCCCGCGCCGACGGGTCCGTGACCGGCCCGCGGACGGCGTTGTGAAGCTCGTTGAGCCGCTGGATCTCGCCTCGCGCCGAGGCGATCGTGCCGTACACGATCCGCAGGTACGAGCGCAGCGTGGCGGCGAGCCGGGCCCAGGGGTCGTCGCGGAAGTTCGAGTGCTGGTCCACGCCCTCCGCGACGAGCGGATGGGCGAGTTGGAGGAGGAGCGCCCGCGGTCCGGCGCCGAGCAGGAGCATCGCCTCGCGATTGAGCCGCCACGCCTCCGTGCCGGGCCCGTACAGGCCCGCGTCGACGATGTCCGATTCGACCTCGGCAGGGCGCGCCCCGGACCCCGCGACGGACGTCAGCGTTCGCCGGGCCGGCGGCCCACGACCCACCACGCCGCCGGGAAGACGGCCGCGGCGAGGGCCAGCTTCAGGACATCGCCGGCGACGAACGGCACGAAGCCGTTCTCGATGGCCCACGCCAGGTCCTTGCCGGTCACGTAGGCCAGCCACGGCACGCCGACGAGGTAGATCGCCACGTTCGCGACGAGCATCGCCCCGACGCTCCCGGCGACCTTGCGGTCCCAGCCGAGCTCGGCAAGGCGGCCAACGATGGCCGCGGCGAGGACGAAGCCCACGAGGTAGCCGCCCGTCGCACCCCAGAGGACATCGAGGCCGGTCTTGCCCTGCGCGAAGAACGGCAGGCCGAGGATCCCGAGCAGGACGTACAGCCCGGAGGCGGCGATGCCCCGCCGGAAGCCGAGCGCGCCGCCGGCGACGAGCACGCCGAAGGTCTGGCCGGTGATCGGCACGGGATTCCCGGGGATGGCGAACGAGACCTGCGCCCCGAGGACGATCAGGAGCGTCCCGGCGAGGATGAGCGCGACGTTCCGGACCCGATAGCCGATTCGCTCCGAGATCCGCAGCGGGACGAGGAAGTCCCCGATCGTGATCCCGCGTTCCCCCGCCCTGGCGCGATCGAGGCTGGGCAGCCGGTCGATGCCGGGCAGGCCGATCGTCATGCGCGTCCGTCCTCCGCTGCCCGCAGGGTCGGCCCGAGTCTAGCAGCCGACCTTCGTCGCCCGGGGTTGCGTGGACGATCGGATCCGGCCGCATGAGGGCCCGTGCCGGCGGCGCGAACCGGGTCCGACTGCGAGACCCGAACGGGTCCCGGCGAGGTGGTCTAGGCCGCCCAGACCGAGGCGACGATCGGCAGCAGGATGCCGAGCGCGGTTGCGACGCCGATCGCGAACCACTGGCTCCCGAGAGTCAGGACGCTGTCGCCGGTGAAGGACAGCAGGAGCGCCCAGAGGGCGGCCGCATCGTGCGCGGCCGCGCTTGCAGGGGCCGTGGACGGATCGGTCGGGGGACCGCCGCCCGGCACGGCAGCAGGGTGGGGCGCCGGAGTCGTATCTGCGGTGGCCGTCCTCTCGGGGCCGCGCGGCGCGGTCGGCGTCGGCGATGGAGTCGACGTCGGGTGCGCAGCCGGTGCCGGTAGCGCGGCAGTCGGGGTCGGCTCGGGGGTCGGACCGGTTGTCGGCGTGGGAGTGAGGCGAGGCGTCGCGGTGGGGGTCGGGCGAGGCGTTGGCGACAGCGTGGCGGTCGGCCGCGGTGTCGCCGTTGGGGTCGGTGTTGGTGTGGGGGTCGGCGTCGGAGTCGAGCACGGCATGACGAAGACCGCCGTGAAGATGTGCACAGGATGGTTGGCGGTATCGGCGTGCGCGCCGGTCGTCGCGTTGTAGAACGGACCGCTGTTCGTCGTCGCCCAGCGACCATCGCCCTTGAAGCTGCCGATCCCGATCCGGGTGTAGTTGCCGAGCATGTTTGCCCGGTGCGGCTGGGACGGCTGGCCGTCGTCGTACCAGCCGTTGTAGGCGACCGTTGTGGTCTGGTCGTCCGGGTAGTTGTTCCAGGCGATGTTCTCCGCCGCCGACGAGTAGCAGTAGCCGGCTGCCGTGAGTGCCTGGAACGCGTCCGCCGTGGTGCCGGGATCGGGCCCGTCATGGGCGAAGTAGTCGTTGTCGTACATGTCCTTCGACCGCGCTCGAGCAACCCCCAAGGCGGTCGAGTCCATGGTCAGCGGCGGCTTCCCGTACTGCTTGCGAAGGTCGTTGATGGCTGCCAGCAGCTGCCCCTCTGACGTCGCGGAGAACGAGTCGCAGGCCCAGGCTGGTTGGCTGCTGCAGGCCGTCGTCGTCGCCGCGGCGCTCGGGCCCGGAGACGAGACGGTCAGCGCCACGGCTGCGAGCGCGCCGAGCCATGGCAGCAACGCGCGGTGGCGGATTCGACTCGAGAACGACTCGCGGTGCGACATCGACTCCATCTCGCGCGACCACCCGGCGCACGGCGATGTCGGTCACTGTGCCGACTCGCACCGGACTCACCAGGACGGTACGGGCGCGCACGGGCGTCGTGGCCTCGCCCGGTGGTCCGGCAGCGGAGCGAACTCGGGTACCACCTATCGATCCCCACCCCACCCGACCGCACCGGGCCGGGCGACGTGCCCGCGCCCGCGCCGACCGGCCGGCCTTCCGGAGGCAGGACCTCGGGTACACTCCACGGCCCGGGCGCCCCTCGCGCGGCAGCCCGGCGCCGCGGTGGCCTTAGCTCAATCGGCAGAGCATCGGATTGTGGATCCGAAGGTTATGGGTTCGACCCCCATAGGCCACCCCAACGCCTGAACTCGAATCGCGCTCTCGGCGAGCCGCCCGGACCGGCCGATCTCCGATCGCTCAGGCATCATCCCCAGTGCGCATCCGGGGCCGAGACCGTCCCACCCGAGCGCCGCGCGAGGAACAGACCCGTGGCCCGCCTTCAAGCGAAGTCGCTCGAGACGCCCGACGAGGTCCGGCCGACGCCGCGCGGACGCGTCGACATCTACGCGCTCGACGACATGGTCATCGGACGGATGGTCTTCGAGCCCGGCTGGCGCTGGTCGGTGGACGTCCGCCCGATTGCCGGCACCGCGCTGTGCCAGTACCACCACGTCGGCGTCTGCGTGTCGGGACGCCTGGGCAACCGGCTCGAGGACGGCACGACCTTCGAGGTCGGGCCCGGCAGCGTCTTCGAGATCCCGCCTGGCCACGATGGCTGGGTCATCGGGGACGAGCCGTTCGTCGCCTACGACTTCGCCGGAGTCCGATCGTTCGCTCGGGTGCAGCAGGCGACCGAACGCGTGCTCGGCGCCGTGCTGTTCACCGACGTCGTGAGCTCGACCAGCATGGCCGAGGCGCTCGGGCCGGCCCGCTGGCGCGAGCTGATGGGCGCGCTCAACGAGCGCGCCCAGTTCGAGGTCGATCGCTATCGAGGGCGGCTCATCAAGACGACGGGCGATGGCGTTCTCGCCCTGTTCGACGGCTCGGAGCGAGCGGTCCGTTCGGCCGCCGCGATCTGCCTTGCCGCGAAGGCTGCCGGAGTCTCGATCAGGGCCGGAATCCATACCGGGGAGATCGAAGTGGTCCCGGGCGACGTCCGCGGGCTCGCCGTCCACGTCGCGGCGCGCGTCATGGCGCTCGCGGGACCGGGCCAGGTCTTCGTCTCGTCGACCACCCGTGAGCTCGTCGCCGACTCGGGCCTGACATTCGTCGACGCCGGCGTCCATGAGCTCAAGGGGGTCACCGGAGCGCGCCAGCTCTACTGCCTCTCGGCGGCCGAGACGGCATAGCGCTCGCCTGCTCGTCTGTGGCGCCAAGCATGGCGCGCGCCGACGAGCCCTCCGACGTCCGGTGTGACCAAACACCGCGAATCACGCTTGGCGCCGGTCGGTCAGGTCGGGTCGAGGTCGGTCCAGAGGGAGCGATGGCCGATGAGTCACCCTCGACGGCAGGACCCTCGCTCACGGCACAGTCTGCGGCCATGGGACCGACGATCCGCACCTTCGCCTACCGGCGCGACCCGTGGTGGGATCCAGGCGGCCGCGTCGCCCGGCGTCGCCGCCGGCGGCGGCTCCTGGCCTGGTCGTTCCTCGTCGGCCTGGCCGTGACGCTCGGCGCGGTCGCCGGTGAGCTGCGGGTGGCGATCGGCTCTTGACGGTCCGGTGGCCGCTGCCACCATCAGGCCTCGATGACCCTCCTGTTCGGCCTGTCAGTGGTGTTCATGGCGGTCGCGTTCCTCTTCCGCCGCCCGTGGACCGTGGCGGTTCCGTTCGCCGCCTGGCTTGGCATCTACGCCCTCAACGCCACGGGCGTCGTGACCGGCGACACCAGCCTCGGCTCGGCGCTCCTCGCCGGCGGGCTCGGGGCTCTGTTTGCGGTCGCGGGGCTCGTCTTCGGGAACGCCCAGACCGGCCGCCAGCCGAAGGCCTGACGCGAGGCCGACGTGAGGGGCGGCGTTCCGAGAGCAGCCTCGGCGTGCGATCAGCGGCGCCTTCGGGCGGTTCGGCCCGGGCCTGCGGCGTCGAACGGCCGGTGGCGCATTTCGCGCCGATGCGCCACCCTGTGCGCCCGGAGCTGCTGGGGTCCCCGCCTCGGCCTCCCCTCGTCCCGAGGGTCGAGTCATGCACCGTCGTCGGATCCTCGTCATGGGTGCCGCTGGGCGCGACTTCCATGACTTCAACGTCGTGTACCGCGACGACCCGAGTGTCGAGGTCGTGGCCTTCACGGCGACCCAGATCCCGGGCATCGCCGATCGGCGCTATCCCGCCGAGCTCGCGGGCCCCAGCTATCTGAAGGGCATCCCCATCCTCGCCGAGTCGCAGCTGGAGGCGATCATCCGCGAGCAGGTCATCGACACGGTCGTCTTCGCGTACAGCGACGTCAGCCACGAGACGGTCATGCACGCTGCGTCACGGGCCCTCGCTGCCGGGGCCGACTTCGAGCTCCTCGGCCCTCGCTCGACGATGCTGGCGAGCCGCCGCCCGGTCGTCTCGGTGTGCGCGGTGCGGACCGGGTCCGGCAAGAGCCAGACGACGCGCCACGTCGCGGCCCTCCTGGCAGACGCGGGCGTGACGCCCGTCGTCATCCGCCACCCGATGCCGTACGGCGACCTCGTGGCCCAGCGCGTGCAGCGCTTCGCGACATACGCCGATCTCGACCGGTACGACACCACGATCGAGGAGCGCGAGGAGTACGAGCCGCACATCGACGCCGGGCGAGTCGTCTACGCCGGGGTCGACTATGCCGAGATCCTCGCAGCCGCGGAGCGGGAGGCCGACGTCATCCTGTGGGACGGCGGCAACAACGACTTCCCGTTCTACCGGCCGGACCTGGCCATCGTCGTCGCCGACCCGCTGCGGCCGGGCCACGAGCTCACCTACCACCCCGGCGAGACCAACCTCCGGATGGCCGACGTCGTGGTCATCAACAAGATCGACTCGGCCACGAAGGACAACGTCGAGCGCGTCAAGGCAAGCATCGCGGCGGCGAATCCACGGGCGTCGATCGTGACCGCCCGTTCGTCGTTGGCGCTCGTGGGCGAGCCGATCGAGGGCCGCCGCGTCGTTGTCGTCGAGGATGGCCCGACGCTGACCCACGGCGGGATGGCCTATGGCGCCGGGATCGTCGCTGCCCGCCGCTTCGGGGCCGCCAGGGTGGTCGATCCGCGGCCGGCCGCGGTCGGCTCGATCGCGGAGGTCCTCGACCGCTATCCGACCCTCGAGCCCCTCGTGCCGGCGATGGGCTACGGCCACGCCCAGATCGCGGACCTCCAGGCGACCCTCGAGGCCGTCGACGCCGACCTCGTCCTGTCGGCGACCCCGATCGACCTCACCCGCGTGCTCACCCTCTCGAAGCCGATCACCCGCGTTCGCTACGAGCTCGACCAGGTCGGCGGAACGCCGCTCGCGGAGCTCATCCAGCCAGTCGTCGCCGCGGCGCGCGCCGCGCTGGCGGCGCCGGTCGGAGGCTGACCGGGATCAGCCCCTGGGGAGGACGAGACGCCCGCCCGGACTGCCGGGCGGGCGTCCTCGGTTCCGAGCGTGGCAGGTGGCGCCGCTCCCCCCGGGGCTCAGGGTGGCGCTACGGGGTCAGCCAGACCGGGTAGTCGACGACGTTCGTCGGCGAGCCGTCCTTGGCCGACGGATCGAAGACGCGCAACGTGCCCCATTGCGCGCCGGCGACCTCGTACGTCGGCCGGGCCGTGAAGTCGCCCCAGCAGCCCGTGCCGCAGGTCGCCGTGACCGGGATGTCCGTCAGCGTGTGGCCCGCCGCGTCGATGACCTGAAGCCTGAACTGGGCCTCGAAGACGTTGGCCATGCCCATCACCCGCGCGCCACTCCGGAGGCTGCCACCCCAGAACGGCAGCTCGACCCAGATGGCCGGCAGCTGGTCGAGGTAGTCGGCACGCGTCACCGCGCGATCGACGGGCCCGCTCGAGATGACCGCCGGCGCGTCGACCCCGTCGATCTGGAACCGGAAGCGCGTCGTCGCATCCCACTGGCTCAGGGTGAAGACAACCTGGGCGTAGCGCTGGACGATCGTTGCCGAGACGCCACCGGACGTGAACTCTTTCGAGAGGTTGACCGTTTCGAGGGGTGCTTCGAACACCGCCGCCAGGAGGCTTGTCCCGTCCGGGATCGCAGTGAAGATCGCGGGCCGCGCGTACATTTCTGCGGCACTCGGTCCGGCCAGCAGGGCCTCGATCACCCCGTTCTCGAGTCCCATCGGCCTCGAGGCCATCCGCAGGACCGGCACGAGCCCGCCGTTGCCGGTGAAGCTGCCGAGCTCGAAGTACACGCGGACCGCCTCGCTGCCGCTCCCGGAGCCCTCCGGAACGCCCGGCGTGGCCGAGGCCTCGATTCCGCTCGAGCCCGTCGTTGGCGTCGCCGAGCCCAGGGGCGGCGGGAGGGTGCCGAGGTCACCCGCGCCGGCCGTGCAGGCGACCAGAACGAGGGCAAGGCCGGCTGAGAAGGCGAGATGCAATCCGGGCAGAGCCCGGTGGCGGATCGGTTTGATCATCGGGATTGGCCTCGAGAATGCGGCGTCCGTCGCGTCGCGGTGATCCAGAGGATCGGGCCGTCATATCGCAGGATCGTCGCCGCCGGGTAACGATCCCGTCACGGGCAGGGACAGGCTCACCTCGAGGCCGCCGCCTTCGCGATTCCGGGCCGCCAGCGAGCCGCCGAGCAGGCGGGCATTCTCCGCGGCGATCGCCAGGCCCAGCCCGGTGCTGCCGGTGCGGCGCGACCGATCGGCCTTGAAGAACCGCTCGAAAAGATGCCCGAGCTCGGCATTGGAGACGCCGGGTCCGCGGTCTGCGACCGTCACGCTCGCGCGATCGTCAGCGCGGGTCACCCGGACGTCGACTGCCGCCCCGGGTGCGTGGGTCCGGGCATTGTCGAGGAGGTTGCCAATGATCCGGTCGAGGCGCCGGAGATCCACGGTCGCGACGACCGGCTCGCCGGGCAGGAAGACCCCAGCCTCGGGGAGGCGTGCGGCCGCGATGGCGGCGACCGATCGGCCGAGGTCCACCGAGACGAGCGTCGCCGCCTCGGCGTCGGCGTCGAAGCGCGACAGCTCGAGGAGGTCCTCCACGAGGTCGCGGAGCCGACGGACGTCGGCCATCAGGAGCTCCGCGGCGCGGCGGGCATCGGGCGGCAGCGATCTCAGCCTGCCCTCGATGACCGAGGCCTCGGCCACCAGCGCGGTCAGCGGGGTCCGGAGCTCGTGCGCGACGTCGGCCACGAAGCGGCGGTTCTGGCGCTGGGCGTCCTCGAGGCGCCCGATCGTACTCTCGAGGGCGGCGGCCATCCGGTTGAACTCCGTTGCCCAGGCGGCGAGCTCGTCCGAGCCAGTCTCGGGCACGCGCGCGGACAGGTCGCCCCCCGCGATCCGTGCCGCGGCCGCGCTGCCGGACCGGACCGGCACGAGGATCCGGCGGGCGAGGCCGCGAGCGGCAGCGAGCGCCAGAGCGATCGCGACCGCACCGCCGACCACGAGGCCGAGCCGGAGCTGGTCGAGTGCCGCGTCGATCGATGTCGTCGGGAAAACGAAGTAGAACGTCGGGCCGGTGGCCGGCCGGCCGGCGACGACGAGCGATCGACCACCGGCGACCGTCGTCCAGGCATAGCCGACATCGCCCTTGGCGAGCGCCGCCGACAGGGCTGCCGGCATGGTCCCGAGCGCGCCGATCAGGGCGTCGCCTGAGACCCAGACGTCGTCGCTGCCGAAGTCGACGATCGTCTCGACGTCCGCCCGCAGCCGGAACGCCTCGGGCAGCCCGCTCTGCTCGAACGCGGCGCTGTTCGCATTCGCGGGCAGCCGATCCGGGACGAGGACCGACAGGTCGAAGCGGACCTGGCGCGAAGCGTCGGCAAGGAGGCTCTCGCGCAGTCGAGCGTCGACGAAGGCGTAGGTCCCGAGGCCGATCCCGACGACGGTCGCGGCGACGAGCGCGACCAGTGCGACGGCGAGGCGGCCTCGGAGGCCGGGCATCGTCAGCCCGGACGGGCGGCCTTGTAGCCGCTGCCCCGCACCGTCAGGACGAGCTCGGGCCGAGCCGGATCCGCCTCGACCTTGGCCCGGAGTCGCCCGATCGCGACATCGACGAGGCGCGAGTCGCCGAGGAAGTCGTAGCCCCAGACCCGGTCGAGGAGGACTTCCCGGCTGAGGACCATGCCGGGTTGGGCGGCGAGCTCGGCGAGGAGGTCGAACTCGGTCCGTGTCAACTCGATCTCTCGCCCGTCACGCGTCACCCTCCGGCCCGGGAGATCGATGGCAAGTGGGCCGAGACGCAGCTCGACTGAGATCGTCGCCGACCCGCTCGGGGTCGTCTTCGGATTGGCCGCGATGCGGTCTCGGCGGCGCATCGCGGCTCGGACACGGGCGATGAGCTCGGGCATCTCGAACGGCTTCCGAACGTAGTCATCGGCGCCCGCCTCGAGACCGACGACCACGTCGACCGTATCCCCGCGAGCGGTGAGCATCACGATCGGCACCGTCGACTCACGCCGGATGTCCCGGCACACCTCGAGGCCATCGACTCCCGGCAGCATCACGTCGAGGAGGACGAGGTCCGGCCGCTCGACCCGCCACAGCTCGAGGCCGCTCGGACCGTCGGCGGCGGTAACGACACTGAATCCAATTGCACGGAGCCCGAGCGCCACGACTTCACGGATCGAGGCGTCGTCCTCCACGAGCAGGATCCGGCCGTCCACCCTGCCTCCCAGCGACTCCGATTTGGCGCTCGGACTCGAGCGATCGTACGCTGCGCGTCGGACGGGGCGTCGCCCGGTCGAGGGGCCTGGCGACGGGAGGGAAGACCACTTGCCCGGACTGGAGCGGTGATGACGGTCGAGGACCGACGGTCGCCGAAGCCGGCGTCGCCGGCTGTCGCGGCGTTCCTGTCGTTCGTGCTTCCCGGGCTCGGCCAGATCGCGATC
>DATEZX010000320.1:0-3684 GCA_035255225.1 Candidatus Limnocylindrales bacterium | reverse complement strand
GCTCACCCGGCGCGAAGCTGGCCGAGCACCTCCTGACGGACTGGCCGATGTTCCACCGCCTGCCCGCCTCGGTCGTCGCGGTCGCGGCGACCGGAGTCCCCTGGAACGCCGGGATGGCGAGCGGTCTGTACGAGGCGGTCCTGGAGTCCTATGCCCGGGACGTCGACGCGGCGCGGCGCGAGGTCGCCGAGCTGGCCGACGGCGTCGCGGGGCGCCTCCGCCGCGCGAGCGTGGCGGCGACGCCGCACATCCGCGAGGGTGAGGCCGCGGCCGAGCTCGTCTCGTTCGCACGAGGGCGCTCCCGCCCGCTCATCGTCCTCGGGAGTCGCGGCCACACCGGCCTCGCGCGGCTGCTCCTCGGCGGCGTGGCGCGCAACGTCCTGTACCACGCGGCCGGGTCGGTGCTCATCGTCCGCGAGGGGGTGCCGGTCAGGCCCGAGCCCGCCGACGAGGCCGGCGAGGTCGTCGCGGTCTAGCCGAGGTCCGCCTCCTCGGGATCCTCGCCCGGCCAGTCGGGGCCGGGCGTGAACACCCCGCCGGAGAGGTACTTCCAGCCGCCGTCGGGCAGGAGCGCGATGATCGTCGAGCCGGGCATGTCCCGCGCGAGCCGCCGCGCGGCGACGAGGATCGCGCCCGACGATGGCCCGGCGAAGATGCCCTCGTGGGTCAGGAGCGCCCGAACGCCGGCGATCGCCTGGCGGTGGCTGACGATGAACCGCTGGTCGAGCAGCGACAGGTCGAGGATCTCGGGCACGAAGCCGTCCTCGAGCGAGCGCAGGCCCGGGATGCCGGCGCCGGGCTCCGGCTCGGCCGCGACGATCTTCACCGCGGGCTTGGCCCGCCGCATGAAGCGGGCCACGCCCATGAGCGTGCCACCGGTCCCGAGGCCGGCCACGAAGGCATCGATCTCCGGGCACTGGGCCAGGATCTCGGGCCCGGTCGAGGCCTCGTGGGCGATCGAGTTGACCTCGTTGCCGTACTGGTCGACGAGGGCATAGCGATCGTCGCCCGCGGCGATCTGGCGGGCCTTGAGGATCGCGCCGTTCGAGCCGAGCGCGCCGGGCGAGTCGATGATCGTCGCGCCGAAGGCCTCGACGAGCTGGCGCCGCTCGATCGAGACGTTCTCGGCCATGACGAGCGTCAGGGGATAGCCTCGCCGCGTGGCGATCAGGCCGAGCGAGATCCCGGTGTTGCCGGAGGTCGACTCGAGCAGGACCTGGCCCGGTCGGCCGATCCGGCCGCGTGCCTCGAGGTCATCGACGAGCGCCTCGGCGATCCGGTCCTTGACGGAGCCGGTCGGGTTCTGACGCTCGAGCTTGGCCAGCAGCCTGACCGACGGGTCCGGCGACAGCGTCGGGAGGGCGACGAGCGGCGTGTTGCCGATCGTGGCGACGATGTCCGCATGCACGGAGCCGAGCCGCGTCGGGGCGCTCACCGGGCAAGGATATCGTCACGCTCCGCGCGGGCCGGCCGGCCTGGCTCTGGGAGCCGCGCGGCCGGCCGGCCCGCTGGAGCGTCACGTGCCGGCGGCGTCAGCTCGCCGCCGCCCCGCGCTCGATCGGCACGCCGACGAGGCTGCCCCACTCCGACCACGAGCCGTCGTAGTTGCGGACCCTGGGATAGCCGAGCAGCTCATGGAGCACGAACCAGGTGTGCGACGAGCGCTCGCCGATCCGGCAGTAGGCGACCACCTCGCGATCGGGCGTGATCCCTTTAGCCCCGTACAGCGCGGCCAGCTCCGAGACGGGCTTGAACGTCCCGTCCTCGCGAACGGCCGAGGCCCACGGGACCGACGCCGCGCCGGGAATGTGGCCCGGGCGCTGGGCCCCCTCCTGCGGCAGGTGGGCCGGCGCGAGCAGGTCCCCGGCGTACTCGCCAGGGCTCCGTACGTCGACGAGCGCGAAGCCCGGCTCGCCGAGCCGTCCCAGGATGCCGTCGCGGTAGGCGCGCAGCTCGAACGACGGCTCGGGGAGCTGGTAGTGGCTCGCGGCGTGGGTCGGAAGCGTCGTCGTCGTCGGGAGGGACCGAGCGAGCCAGAGCTTCCGCCCGCCGTCGATCAGGCGGACGTCACGGTGGCCGTAGAGCTTGAGCTGCCAGTAGGCCCAGGCGGCGAACCAGTTGTCGTTGTCGCCGTAGAGGACGATCGTCGTGTCTGGCTCGATCCCGGAGTCGCGGAGGAGGGTCTGGAAGGCGTCGCGACTGACGAGGTCGCGACGGACCCCGTCGGTGAGCTGGCTCGTCCAGTCCCAGGCGACCGCCCCGGGGAGGTGGCCCTGGGCGTAGGCGGTGGTGTCGACGTCGACCTCGACGAAGCGCACCGCGGGGTCGGCGAGGTGCTCGACGGCCCAGTCGGCGTCGACGAGGACGTCGTGGACTCGGGATGCGGCGATGGAGAACATTGGGACGCTCCTTCGCGCCGGATGGCGCAATCGGGGATGCAGTCGCGGCCGATGTGCGACCGCTGGACACCTTGGGCGCTCGTGGGTCGGCGAGGCCGGTGGTCTCAGCCTGCGGAGCTCATCCTCGAGCCCGCGGCGCCGCCACCGACGCTCGCCTGGGACACCTGCAGCCCGTCATGCGGACACCTCGTCGGGCGCGATCAGGGCGACCTCGTGCGCGGCACCGTCCAGGATCCGCCACGCCCGGACGCTCGGCTCCCCAGTCGACGCATCCGCTTCGCCCGGGTCGAGCGAGACGAGGACGTACAGGCTGTCGGGGTAATGGGCGTCGCGCAGGTCGGTCGGTGATGGGCGGGCCGGTGAGGCGACATGGGAGTGGACGATGGCCCAGATCGCCTCACCGGCATCGTCGATGGCGACCGACAGGCGGTACAGGTCGTCGGGATGGATCTCGTATCGATACGGCGACTGGAGGCCGTTGCGAGCCGGCTCCCAGCGCAGGGCTCGTCCGCCGTCCGGCGCCGGTCGATCGCCGACGATCAGCCCACAGGCCTCGTTCGGCAGCTCGGTCCGGGCGTATGCCACGACGGCCTCACGGAGCCGCTCCGGCAGCTCCGCGAGCGCTGGGCCCGGGTGCGTCAGGTCGGCCGTCACCAGGCCACGCCCTGCGCGTCCAGCCGGTCCTCGAGCTCGTCGAGGTCGGCCGAGAAGATCCCGGCGGAGAGGTACTTCCAGCCCCCGTCGGGCAGGAGCGCCACGATCATCGCGCGGGGCATCTCCCGCGCGATCCGGCGCGCGGCCACGACGATGGCCCCGGATGACAGGCCGGCGAAGATGCCCTCCCCCTCGAGCAGCGCCCGGACCCCCTGGACCGCCTCGCGATTCGAGACGAGGAAGCGCCGGTCGAGCAGCGACGGATCGAAGATCTCGGGAATGAACCCATCGTCGAGCGAGCGGAGGCCGTGGACCCCGCTCCCGGGCAGCGGTTCGGCGGCGACGATCCGAACGCCGGGCTTCATCCGTCGCAGGAAGCGGGCCACGCCCATGAGCGTGCCGCTCGTGCCGAGGCCGGCCACGAAGGCATCGATCTCCGGGCACTGCCGGAGGATCTCGGGGCCGGTCGAGGCTTCGTGGGCTGAGGCGTTCGCCTCGTTGGCGTACTGGTCGACGAGAGCGTACCGCTGATCCGCTGCGGCCAGCTCGCGGGCCCGCGCGATCGCGCCGTTCGACCCGAGCTCGCCGGGCGAGTCGATGATCGTCGCTCCGTAGGCCAGTGCGAGGGCTC
>DATEZX010000319.1:0-18774 GCA_035255225.1 Candidatus Limnocylindrales bacterium | reverse complement strand
GGTGGTATCCTGCGCGGGCGTTGCGGGGTTGGCCTGCACTCGCGACAAACGCCTCCGGCTGACGGGACGGAACCTCGCCAGCATGTGGTATTCGAGCGATGTAGGCAAGCCCCATAACGCGAGAACTCACGGTTCTGTGGTATTCGTGAGTTCAAACGGACGGGCGGCTAGCTCAGTTGGTTAGAGCACTTGCTTGACATGCAAGAGGTCACTGGTTCGAGCCCAGTGTCGCCCACCAAGCCTCGATCCTGAGCACGACAAGACCGCCATGACGGCGGTCTCTGCGTTTCTGGCGGCTCGTGCCCTGGCCTCTCGCCCTCGTTGAGTCGCACACCTCGTCCCCGTGATGTCGCGGCGGCCGGGCCCCGCCGAAAAGGGGCCGAACCTCCCTTCGATGAGCAGCGCCGTGGGCCCGATAGTGGCCGCGGCGTCCCGAGGTGAGGAGTCGTTCGGTGATCAACCTCGACCACGTCGTCCTCCTGGGGCCCGGGTCCGAGTGGCTGTGGGTCTTCGTCCAGGCGGTCGCCCTGACGATCACGTTCATCGCGATCTACCGCCAGCTGCGAGCGGCGCGTTCGGCGAGCGAGTTCGAACAGGTCCGCGAGATCGAGGCCGAGTTCTACTCGCCCCGCCTGACCCGTGCGCGACTCGCGCTCTACGAGGGCCTGCGGGGCCGCAAGCCCGAGGAGGGCCTGCCGGACGGCGCGGTCGACGTCCTGTGCTGGTACGACAACCTCGGCTACCTCGTCGAGGCCGGCAACCTGAGCGCGAGCTGGTTCCACGCCTCATGGGGCGAGTCGATCCAGAACGAGTGGTGGCTCCTCGAGCCGTACCTCCGCCACGATCGCGAGGCCGGCGACGACCCGGGCTACGGCCGGTCGTTCGAGCGACTCGCCGAGCGGATGCGACGGCTCGACCAACGCATGGGCCAGCGGCCCGTGCGCCACGACGAGTCCGAGCGGCCCGCGTGGATCGAACGCTACCGCCGCCTGCTGGTCGCCCGCCTTCGGTTCGCGACCGAGTGACGCCGCTGCGGCCGCTGATGACGCCGCGCTGACGTCTCGGCAGCCTGGGACTCAGTTGGCGTCGACCGCCAGGCAGTAGCCCTCTGCCCTGGTCCGGCCCGGGCCGACGCGATGGGGCTCGTCGCGGCCGGCGAGCATGGCCGGCCAGTCGAGGCTGGCCCCGAGTCGCTCGCCCAGCCGCTGCAGCTCGTCGAGGCAAGCGCCGGTCGTGTCGAGTGGGTAGTCGTGCGGCAGTCGGACGTCGAGCCGGTAGAACGGGGCCGCGCTGTAGTGGCGGTTCACCAGCTCGGTCTGCTGTTCGCCCGGCGAGCGGAAGAGCTCGGCGAGGACCCATTGGAGCCACGAGCCGAGCCACGTCGGGCGATGGCGGTCGAGGAACCGACCGGTGCCCAGGGAGACGACGACGGTCGAGCCCGGCTCGTAGGCGCCGGTGTATTCGAAGGCCTCGACACAGGCCTGGTACACCGGGTTGCCCGCCACGCCGGCGCCGCCGTCGACGAGCGTCCCGACGCCGGGCACGACCCACGGCGCGAAGTAGGTCGGCGCCGCTGCGGAGGCGGTGACACAGTCGAGCAGCGCGAGGCTCCCGGTGCGACTGGAGTTGACGCCCGGGCGGTCCTTCACGAAGTACCACGGATGGCCGTTCGACAGCTGCACGGCCGTGACGAGGATGTCGCGCGGCACGTCGTTGATCTGCCAGCCGGCGTGCTCGCCGAGCTCCTCGCCCAGGATCCGGTGCAGGGCGTGGACGTCGTACTGGTAGCCCGCAACGACCCGCCGGAGGAGGCCCACGAGCGGGATCGAGCGGAACAGCTCCGGTCCACGCCGGCGGTAGAGCGAGACGAGGCGGTCGGCCGGGATGCCGGCGGCGACCGCGCCGGCGATGACGGCCCCGGTCGACGTGCCCGCGACGAAGTCGAACTGGTCGCGGGCCAGCGTGCCGGTCGCACGCTCGAGCGACGCGAGGACCGAGGCCGGGATGATGCCGCGCACCCCGCCGCCATCGACGGCGAGGATGCGACGAGGCCGTTCGCCTGACGTCGACATGGCCATGCGCTCCATCAACGTGATCCGCCAGCCCGATGACACGCGCGCCGGGCGCCGCGACCGGTTGTCCGTGAGCCCCAAGCCGGCAAGGTCAGCACGGAAGGAGGCTCACACATGATCGCTCTACTGCTGTGGTTCCTCGGCGTGCCGGGGCTCCTGATCATCCTGCTGCTGCTGCTCGGCGTCATCCACATCTAGCTCGACGCCCGGCCCCGACGGGGTTGGGCGGTCGCTACCCGGTCGATGCCTGCGAGGTGGCGAGCGATGCCGGCGAGCCCATGCCGATCGCCCGGACGGAGGGCACGACGAGGACGCTCACGCAGACGAGGACGTTGAGGATCGCCGCCACGAAGAGCGTCTGCGGCGTCCCGACCTCAGCCGCGAGTGGCCCGATGAGGGCATAGCCGATCGGGTTGAGCGCCACCGAGCCGAACCAGTCGTAGGAGCTGATGCGCGACAGGGCGTGCTCCGGGATGTTGCGCTGGAAGGCCGTCGTGTAGAGCGTCCCGCCCAGCGCGAAGCCCGCGCCGACTCCGAAGCCGAGGACGGCGATCGCCGGTGTCGGCAGCGGAACCCCGAGGGCGGCGAGCAGCAGTCCGGCAGGCAGGACGAACAGCTGGCAGACGACCAGTGGGCGCCTGACCCGCAGGCGCAGCGCGAGCAGCCCGCCGACCACCGCCCCGAGCGACTCCACGGCGAGGATCGTGCCCCAGGCCGCCGCGCCGCCCAGGTGGTCCCTCGCGACCGTCGGTCCAAGCACGAGCAGGGCTGGGAAGTAGGTGAGCTGGAAGAGGCCGAACGAGGCGATGATCGCCACGACCCACGGCCGGCTCACGAACTCTCGCCAGCCGCCGCGGAGGTCCTCCAGGACCGAGGACCCGACCCGTACCGTGGCGCCGAGGCGCATCGAGGCGATGAGCGTCGCCGACGCGAAGAACGTGACGGCGTCGATGCCGATCGCGACCGCCGGACTCCCGAGCGCGACGATCAGCGCGCCGATCGCCGGCGAGGCGATCGCGATCGTGCTCCATGACAGCTGCAGCAGGGCGTTCGCCTGCTGCAGGTGCGCGTCGCTGACCGTCTCTTTCACGAGCCCGATCGTCGTCGGCCGCGCGAAGGCGTTGGCGACGCCGAAGACGACCTGCAGGAGGGCGATGTTCCAGACCGTGGCGCTGCCCGTGAAGACGAGGGTTGCTGTTGCGACCTGGGCCACGCCCTTCGCGGTCTCGGTGGTGATCAGGATCGTCCGGCGCGACAGGCGATCTGCGAACACGCCGCCGAGCAGCAGCAGGACCACCATCGGCACCTCGCGCGCGAGCAGCACGATTCCGAGGTCGGTCGGGCCGCCGAACCCGAGGACGGCGAACGCGAGGGCCACGTTCGCCATGCCCGAACCGAAGCTCGAGACGCTCGAGGCGGCGAGATAGCGGGCGAAGCCTCGCTCGCGAAGCGCGCCGGCGGCAGCCGGCAGGGAGATGGGCACTCGCACGGAACGGGGAGTGTAGGTCGCGCCGGAAGGCTGCTGTATAGTCGGGCCAACGCGTCGATCGGGACACGCGACCGGAGACGATCCCCAGAGAGCCGGGCCACGGCTGCGAGCCCGGCGGTCGAGGCTCCGTCATCGCACCACCCGTGAGCGGCCGGTGAACCGGCCCGGGTCCGCCCGTTAGCGCGGCACGAGCGCACGATCGATCGATCGTGAAGGCGGGTGGAACCGCGGGATGTCGACTGACCGACCTCTCGTCCTGTCGAGGGACGAGGGGTCGTTTCGATTCCGGTGACGAGAGCGGGAGCGAAGGCAGCACGATGGCAGAGGACGACGCGAAGCACGAGTCAGCGCCGGGAGCGGGCGAGCCGGCGCCCGGCGACGAGGTCCTCCAGGCCCCGGAGCGGGGCTCGGTCGAGGAGCTTCTCGACGCCGGCGCGCACGACGAGCTGGACGCGATGCGCCATTCGACGGCCCACGTCATGGCCGAGGCCGTGCTCGACCTGTTCCCGGGCGCGAAGCTCGGCATCGGGCCGGCCATCGCCGACGCCTTCTACTACGACTTCGAGCTCCCACGGCCGCTGAGTCCCGACGACCTCGCCGCCGTCGAGGAGCGGATGCGGGCCAGCGTCGCGGCCGACCACCGGTTCGTGCGCAAGGAGGTCGCGTTCGACGACGCCCGGGCCATCGAGGTGGGCCGTGACCAGACCTTCAAGGTCGAGATCCTGGACGACCTCGCGACGCGGGCTGCCGCGGCGGGGGAGGACAGGCCCGGGGTCTCGTTCTACGAGCACGGGCCGTTCAGCGACCTGTGCCGCGGGCCGCACGTCGCGAGCACGGGCCGGATCGGCCCGTTCAAGCTGCTGAGCGTCGCGGGGGCCTACTGGCGGGGCGACGAGAGGCGGCCGATGCTCCAGCGGATCTACGGCACCGTCTGGCACTCGCAGGAGGACCTGGACCAGTTCCTATGGCGGCGCGAGGAGGCCCGGAAGCGCGACCACCGCCGGCTCGGCGTCCAGCTCGACCTGTTCAGCTTCCACGACGTCAGCCCGGGCGCGGCGTTCTGGCATCCGAAGGGCCAGCTGCTGTGGCGGCTCCTCGAGGACGCGATGCGCGGCCTCCAGCATCGGCGCGGCTACCTCGAGGTCTCGACGCCGCTGCTCGTCAGCGAGCGGCTGTGGCGCCAGTCGGGCCACTGGGACCTGTACCGCGACAACATGTTCCTGTTCGAGGCCGAGAACCAGGTCTTCAGCCTCAAGCCGATGAACTGCCCGGAGTCGACGTTCATCTATCGATCCCGAGTCCGGTCGTATCGCGACCTGCCGCTGCGCTACAGCGAGTTCGGGCGGCTCCACCGCAACGAGCTGTCGGGCGCGCTCGCGGGCCTGACGCGAGTCCGCCAGTTCGTCCAGGACGACGCCCACCTGTACGTCCGCCCGGACCAGCTCATGGCGGAGATCCAGGCCCTCCTCGGCGAGGTGAACGAGGCCTACGCCTGGTTCGGCCTCAGGCCTCGCTTCTCGTTCGCGACGAAGCCCGACAAGGCGATCGGCGACCCGGCGCTCTGGGAGCGGGCCGAGCGGCTGACGATGGAGGCCTTCGCCGCCTCGGACATCAGCTTCGTGCTGAAGCCAAAGGACGGCACGTTCTACGCGCCCAAGATCGACATCTACATCGACGACGCCCTCGGCCGGGAGTGGCAGATGGCGACCATCCAGATCGACCTGACGATGCTGCCCGAGCGGTTCGACCTGTCGTACATCGACGAGCACGGCGAGCCACAGCGGCCGATCGCCATCCACCGCGCGATCTACGGCAGCATCGAGCGCTTCATCGGCATCCTCATCGAGCACTTCGGCGGTGCCCTGCCGTTCTGGATCGCGCCGGTCCAGGCAGTGGTCATCCCGATCGCGGATCGCCATGTCGCGGCCGCCGGCGAGCTCGCCGAAACGCTGCGCGGCCGCGGCATCCGGGTCGAGGTCGACGACTCGGGCAGCCGGATGCAGAACAAGATTCGGCTCGCCCAGGAGCAGAAGGTGCCCTACATGCTCATCCTCGGCGACCGCGAGGCCGAGGCCAACGCTGCGACGGTCCGGCGGCGGGCCGCGGCAAAGGACGCTCCCCAGGAGACGGTCGGCTGGGCCGAGCTGGCGGAGCGGTTCGGGGCGGAGGCCGCGGCTCGGGGCGTGCTATAGTCCCGCGGCGTCACTTCCAGTCTGAGAGGGCAGCGACCTGAGCCGAGACCTGCGCGTCAACCAGATGATCCGGATCCCCCAGGTCCGGGTGATCGACGAAGAGGGCAACCAGCTGGGCATCATGCCCACGCTCCGGGCTCTCGAGATGGCGCAGGAGCGGGGCCTCGACCTGGTCGAGATCGCTCCGATGGCTGCTCCGCCGGTCACCCGCTTCCTCGACTTCGGGCAGTACAAGTACGAGCTGACGAAGCGCGAGAAGGAGGCGAAGCGCCGGCAGCGGGCGGTGACGTTCAAGGAGGTCCGCCTGTCGCCGAAGATCGGCCAGGGCGACTTCGAAACGAAGGTCCATCGGGCGGTCGAATTCCTCGCGGACGGCGATCGCCTCAAGGTCACGGTCCGGTTCCGGGGCCGGGAGCTCACGCATCCGGAGATCGGCCGGGCCCTGCTCGACCGGTTCGCGGACCAGATCAAGGAGCATGGGGTCGTCGATCGGGCAGCGACGCTGGAGGGCAAGTCGATGTTCGTGACGGTGGCCTCGACCCACAAGCCGAAGATCGTCGAGACGGCACAGCGGACCGCCGAGGGTGGGGCAGCCGGGACACCCCTGGCGGCCTCAGCGCCAGCGGCAGAGCCCGCGGCAGCCGAGAGCCAACCGGCGGCCGCACCGACCGAGCGACCCGCCGCGCCGACCCAGCGACCGGCAGCGCCGCCCACGCCGACGCCGATGGCGCCACAGGAGCACTGAACGAACGATGCCGAAGATGAAGAGCCACAAGGCCGCCCAGAAGCGGATCGGCACGACCGGCAGCGGCAAGCTCATCCGCGTGAACGCCTGGCGAGGCCACCACCTCGAGATCAAGTCATCGCGCCGGACGCGGCGCTACGCCGGCATCTCGACCATCGGGTCAGTGCATGCCAAGCAGGTCAGGCGCCTGCTGCCGTACCTCTAGGACAGGAGCAGGCGAGCGATGGCACGAGTCAAGCGCGGGGTCACCGCCCACGCGCGACACAAGCGACTCCTCCAGGACGCCGAGGGCCGCAAGGGGACCCGGTCCCGGCTGGTCAAGCCGGCGCGCGAGGCGCTCCTCCATGCGATGGCCTATGCGACCCGCGACCGCAAGCAGCGCAAGCGCCAGCTGCGGGGCCTGTGGATCGTCCGGATCAACGCCGCCGTCCGCGCCAACGGCTGGACCTATGCCAGGTTCATCCAGGGCCTGAAGGCGACCGGCATCGCCCTCGACCGCAAGGTCCTGGCCGACATCGCCGTCCGCGACGCGGCCACGTTTACGAAGATCGTCGAGGCAGCCCGGGGTTCCTGAGCAGGCACCCTCGGGCGAGTGCTGAGACTCGCCCACCGAGGACCGGGGCAAGCGCCGCGGGCCCTCGGTCCGAAGTCTCGGGCCCTCGACGTCGACCGACGATCGAGGGCTCTGTCGTTTCCGGCCCCCATCCGGCCCGCCATCGGGTCGAGCGCCCGCCGTACCATCGACCGCTGACATCGAACGACAGGAGAACCGCAGCCGGTGGACCTGGCCCAGCTGACCCGCGACCTGCAGGCCCTCGCCGATGAAGCCGCGGGCTCGATCGCGGCCGCGACAGACGTGGCCGCGCTCGACGCCCTGGAGGTCGACGTCCTCGGCAAGAAGGGCCGCCTGACCTCGGTCCTGCGCGGCATCGGCGGCCTGCCCGCCGAGGATCGCCCGACGGTCGGATCGGTGGCCAACACGGTTCGGGCCGGGATCGAAGCCGGCCTCGCCGCTCGGCGCCTCGTGCTCACCGAGGCCGAGCTCGAGACGCGCCTCGCGGCAGAGCGGGTCGATGTCAGCACCCCCGGCCGGCCGATCCGTCGCGGGTCGCTCCATCCGAGCATCGAAGCGATGGCCGAGATCGCCCGGATCTTCGGGCAGTTCGGCTTCGTGGTTCTCGAGAGCCCCGAGGTCGAGGACGACGAGACCAACTTCCAGCGCCTGAACATCCCGCCCGACCACCCGGCGCGCGACCTCTGGGACACGCTTTACGTGGACCTCCCCAACCGCCTGCTGCGGACCCACACCTCGCCTGGCCAGATCCACGCGATGCGGATGTTCGAGCCGCCGATCCGGGTCCTGCTCCCGGGCCGTTGCTACCGCTACGAGGCGATCGACGCGTCCCACGCCTCGGAGTTCTTCCAGGTCGAGGGCCTCATGGTCGACGAGGGCACGACCCTCGGCGACCTGCGGGGCCTGCTCGACGAGTTCGCCCACGGGATGTTCGGGGCCGGCAAGCGGACCCGCTTCCGGCCGGGCTACTACCCGTTCACCGAGCCGTCGGTGGCGTTCGATGTCGAGTGCCTCGTCTGCGGCGGCTCGGGCTGCCCGGTCTGTGGCCGGACGGGATGGCTGACCATCCTCGGGGCCGGGATGGTCCACCCGGTCGTGCTGCGCGACGCCGGCCTGGACCCGGAGCGCTACCAGGGTTTCGCGTTCGGCATGGGCCCGGAGCGGATCTGGATGCTCAAGCACCGGATCAACGACCTCCGGCTGTTCCTCGAGGACGACCTGCGCTTCCTGGGGCAGTTCCGATGAGACCTCCGGCCGATGACTAGCGGAGCGTCGCCTCTTCCGTCGGTGAGCGAACGGCTCACGCCCGAGGTCGCCGACTCATGAAGGTCCCGCTGAGCTGGCTGCGCGAGCTCGTCGAGGTCGACCTCACGCCGGAGGCCCTCGCGGAGCGGCTGACGTTGCTGGGCATGGAGGTCAAGGGCCTCGAGCGACGCGGGACCGAGTGGCGAGACGTCGTGGTCGGCGAGCTCCTCGAGGTCCGGCCGCACCCCCGCGCCGACCGGCTGTCGCTGACCCGCGTCCGGGTGGGCGCGGCGAGCGCCGGCGGCGAGGAGGTCCTCGACATCGTCTGCGGCGCAACGAACATCGCGGCCGGCCAGCGCGTGCCCGTCGCGCTGCCGGGCGCCGTCCTGCCGGGCGATCGCCGGATCGAACGGACCGAGAAGATGGGCGTCGTGAGCAACGGCATGCTCTGCTCGGGCGACGAGCTGCGGCTGACCGCCGACGCGGACGGCATCCTGATCCTGCCCGGCGACACGCCGGTCGGTGGGCGCCTCGCCGATCTCTACGGCGACGTGGTCCTCGACGTCGACGTCAAGCCCAATCGGGGCGACGCCCTGTCGATGATCGGCATCGCGCGCGAGGTCGCGGCCGTGACCGGCCAGCAGGTGCGCTGGCCGGCGACCGAGGTCGAGGAGACCGGCGGGCCGATCGAGGATCACCTGCGAGCTCGCGTCGAGGACGACCACCTGTGCCCCCGGTTCGTCGGCCGCTGGATCTCCGGTGTCCGGATCGGGCCGTCGCCGGACCGTGTCCAGATGCGGCTCATGGCCGCGGGACAGCGGCCGGTTAGCAGCGTCGTCGACGCGTCGAACTACGTCATGCTCGAGCTTGGCAAGCCGATTCACACCTTCGACGCTGCCGCGGTGGGGGAGGGGACGATCGTGGTTCGGCGGGCCCGCCACGGCGAGCACCTCGTGACCCTCGACCACCTCGATCGCGGCCTGACCGACGACACGCTGGTCATCGCCGACCCTGACGGTCCGATCGGGATCGCCGGCGTCATGGGCGGGGAGGCGTCCGAGATCGGCGTGGGAACGACCGACGTCGTCGTCGAGTCTGCGATCTTCGACCCGGTGAGCATCCGCCGGACGGCCTTCCGCTACGCCCTCCGATCGGAGGCCAGCCTCCGGTTCGAGAAGGGCCAGGAGTTCCGGCTGGCGCGAATCGGGGCGGACTACACCGCCCGGCTCGTCCGTGAGTGGGCAGGCGGTGAGGTCGCGCGCGGCCGGGTGGACAGCCATCCCGACGAGCCGGCGCCGTCGCGCGTCGCGTTTCGGCCGGGCCGCGTGAACCGCCTCCTCGGCGCCGACCTGTCCGTCGAGGAGCAGCGGGCCCTCCTGGCCCGCGTCGGCATCGAGACCGCCAACCCCGCTGGATCGGTCGGCGTGCGAGTCGTCGGCGGGCATGACCCGCTGACCGTCGACGCCGGCTCGGGCGAGGCCCTCGAGGCGACAGTCCCGACGTGGCGCCGTGACATCGAGATCGAGGCCGACATCGCCGAGGAGGTCGCTCGCGTCCACGGCTACGAGCGGGTCCCGTCGACGCGTCCGGACACCGCGCCGCCGCCGTGGCGCGCCAACCCGCTCGAGGTCCGCGATGCCATTCGCGAGGCGCTCGTCGGGGCCGGCATCACGGAGGTCGTGACCTTTGCGCTCGTCTCCGCGGGCGAGGTCGAGCGCTACGCCTGGTCCGCGTCAACGCCGCCCGCGGAGGGTGAGTCGGCCCGGGAGGGCGATCCCATCGCGGTCACGAACCCGCTGTCGCACGACCACGCCTTCCTGCGGCGGGCGCTCGTCGGCAGCCTCGCCGCGATCGTGGACGCCAACGCCCGACATGGGATCGAGGATGCCGCCGTGTTCGAGGTCGGCAAGGGCTACGGCCGGGTCGGCGACGAGCCGCGCGAGTGGTGGCGCCTCGGCCTGGCGCTGAGCGGCGCGTTCGAGCTGGCGGCATGGAACCAGCCCGCCCGTCAGGCCGACGTCGACGACGCCAAGGGCCTGGTCGAGCTGGTCGCCAGGCTCATCGGCGGCGGACGGCCGGTGTTCGAGGCGCTGACGGACGAGCCGCTGCTCCACCCGGGCCGGAGCGCCACGGCGCTGGCGACGTTCCCCGGCGGTGGCGTCGCGATGGCCGGGCTCGTCGGGGAGCTTCATCCGCGTGTCATGGCCGAGGCCGGCTTGCGGCTCGATCGCCTCGTCGTCGCCGAGCTGTCGGTGGCCGGGCTCACCGGCGGACAGCTCCGCACGGGCGCCGCCGAGCCACCGCCCCGCTTCCCGTCGGCGGAGCGCGATCTGGCCGTCGTGGTCGGCGCCGGCACCGAGGCGGGCGCGGTGGAGGCCACGATCCGCGGGTCCGCGGGCGCGCTGTTGCGCGATGCGACGCTGTTCGACGTGTATGTCGGACGGCCGCTCGCCGCTGGCGAGCGCAGCCTGGCCTTCCGGCTCCGGTTCGGAGATCCCGAGCGGACGCTCACCGAAGGCGAGGTCGACGAGGCGATCGAGGCCGTCGTGGCGGCGCTCGGGGCCTCGCACGGGGCGCGGATCCGGAGCTGACGACGGTCCCGAGCCGGCGTGGCCCGTTCGACGCATTGCGGCGCCGAACGAGCCGCTGCTATGGTTCGCCCGCGGTCGCTGACCCGGGCACGGGCCGGCCGGTTGCGCGGAGGTGACGGGGGATGCAGGACATGACGCCATTCGACGTGGTGGCGTTCCTCTTCCTGGTCGGGTGGTTCATCCTCGGCTACTTCCAGGGCCTGACCCGCCGGGCGTTCGGGATCATCGCCCTCGTCTTCGCGTTGCTCGTGGCCGTGCAGCTTCGAGATCCCGTCGGGAAGTACCTCGCCGGGGAGTGGCGGAACGCGCCGCCCGAGTACAGCTACATGGTCGCCTTCGGCGCCGTGTTCCTGGCCCTGTGGGTGGCGATGAGCATCGGCATCCAGCTGTTCTACCGGCCGGCGCCGCTCCTCGAGCGCTACCCGGTCCTCGACGAGATCATCGGCGGGGCTCTTGGCGTCCTCGAGGGTGCGATCGTCCTGGTCGTCGTGCTCCTGGTGACAGACCCGTACTTCCTGAGCGAGGCCGGCAAGGCCGCCGCGCCGGGCGAGTTCTCGCCGATGCGGTCCCTGCACGAGCTGTTCAACGACTCGCTGACGGCGTCGTTCCTGCGCCACACGGTCATCTCGAACGTCTTCGCCGTCGTCGGCTGGATGTTCCCCTCGGACGTCGTCGACGCCTTCCGCTCCGCCGTCGCGCACCTGCGTCCCCTGGCCTGATCTGACGGACGCCCGCGACCACCTCGCGAAGCCGACCCTCGAGGCGGCGCGCTGGCTCCTCGGCGCACGGCTGGTTCGCGATCAGCCCGCCGGGGCCCGCGGCGACGAGTCGGTCGAGGGAGGGGCTCAGCGTCGGGTCGGTCGGATCGTCGAGGTGGAGGCCTACATCGGCACCACCGATGCCGCGTCGCACGCCCGGTTCGGCGAGACGAACCGCAATCGAATCATGTTCGGGCCGCCGGGCGTGGCCTACGTCTATCTCGTGTACGGCGTGCACGATTGCCTCAACGTCGTCACCGAGCCGACGGGCCGGCCGGCCGCGCTCCTCGTCCGGGCGGTCGAACCCCTGGCCGGCCAGGCCGCGATGCGGGCGGCCCGGCTGGCGCATGCCGCGCGCCGCCGCGCCGTTGCCGGGCGGCCCGAGATCCTCGGCGACCTCGAGCGTCGCCTGGCGGCCGAGCCCGACCACCGGCTGGCGCGCGGCCCCGGCCTGGTCGCCGCGGCGTTCTCGATCGACCGTCGGGACGGCGGGACGGACCTTCTCGATCCGCGGTCTTCGCTTCGCCTGGAGCTGTCGGACGCGCCATTGGCGGAGGACCGCATCGGCCGCACGTCTCGCATCGGCGTCGGCTACGCGACCGAGCCCTGGCGGAGCCTGCCGTGGCGGCTGTTCGACGCCACGAGCCCAGCCGTGTCGGGCCGCCGATAATCCGGGTCGATGGACCGCCGCTCGATCGAGATCCTCGAGTTCCCGCTCGTCCGCGAGCGGCTGGCCGAGCACACCTCGTTCCGACCCAGCCGGCTCCTGGCCGAGGCGCTGGAGCCCGAGTCCGACCCGGTCCTCGTCGGGCGCGGGCTGGACGAGACCGACGAGGCTCGCGAGCTCCTCCAGGAGCACCCCGGCGTCGGCATCGCGGGCGCCCGGGACATCGGGCCGGCGGTCGAGCGCGCAGCGCGGGGCGGCCGGCTGGATCCGGCGCAGTTCGTCGACCTCGGCGTGACGCTCGACGCCACATCGCGCCTCGAGACCGCGCTCGCGGGCACCCGTCGCCCGCTCCTGCGCGACCTCGCCCGACAGCTTCACTCGGTGCCGGCCATCCGTTCGACCATCGCTCGGTCGTTCGATCCCACGGGCGAGCTGTTGGACACCGCCTCACCGCGCCTCGGTGGCCTGCGGGCAGCGGTCCGGATCGCCTTCGACCGGCTGCGCCGCCGGCTCGACAGCCTGGTGGCGTCCGAGCTCGGCAACGCCCTCCAGGAGCCGCTGATCACGCTCCGGAACGGGCGCTACGTCGTGCCGGTCAAGGCCGAGGCCCGGTCACGGGTGAAGGGCATCGTCCACGATGCCTCCGGCAGCGGCCAGACGCTGTTCATCGAACCGCTCGTCGTCGTCGAGCTCGGCAACGCCTGGCGTGAGGCCCAGCTCGCCGAGCAGGAGGAGATCGAGCGGATCCTCGACGAGCTGTCGGCCCTCGTCGGGGCGAACGCCCCGGCCCTCCGCGAGACCCTTGCCGCCCTGGCGCGATTCGACCTCTGGCAGGCCAAGGCCCAGCTCGCCGGCGACATGGATGCGACCCGGGCGGAAACGGTCGATCCCAAGGCGCCGCCGGAGGTCATCCTGCTCTCGGCTCGACACCCCGGGCTGACCGGCCGCGTCGTGCCGATCGACGTCCGCCTCGGCGGTGACTTCACGGCCCTCGTCGTCACTGGCCCGAACACCGGCGGCAAGACGGTCACGCTCCGGACCCTCGGCCTGCTGGCGCTCATGCACCAGGCCGGGCTGCACGTCCCGGCGGCGGCCGGTTCGCGGCTGCCCGTGTTCCGCGACGTCGTGGCCGACATCGGCGACGAGCAGTCGATCGCCCAGTCGCTGTCGACCTTCTCGGGCCACATGCGCCGGATCATCGCCATCGTCGAGGCGGCGGGCCCAGGGACCCTCGTGCTGCTCGACGAGCTCGGGGCGGGCACCGATCCGACGGAGGGCTCGGCCCTGGCGCAGGCCCTGCTCGACCACTTCATCCGCAGCGGCGCGCTCGTCGCCGCCACGACCCACTACGCCGAGCTGAAGGCCTATGCCCACACGACCCCGAAGGCCATGAACGCAGCGGTCGACTTCGACCTCGAGACGCTGAGCCCGACCTACCACCTGTCGATCGGCCTGCCCGGCGGCTCCCAGGCCTTCGCGATCGCCGAGCGGCTCGGCCTGCCCGAGGTCATCGTCGCCGACGCCCGATCGCGCCTCACCGAGACGCAGCGATCCTTCGAGGCGACGCTCGCGAGCATCCGAGAGGCGGAGGGCCAGAGCACCGAGGCGGCCGCCCGGGCGCGCGAGTCGGAAGCACGCGCCGCCGAGGCGCTGCGCGCGGCCGAGGAGGAGCGCCGGCGGGCGCGGCGCGAGCGCGACGAGTCCGGCCGCGCTGCGCGCGAGGAAGCCGAGCGGATCGTCGCGACGCTGCGGGACGAGCTCGAGGCGGCACGCCGGGGGCTGCAGCGAGGCCAGCTGACCGTGCCCGGGATCGACGCGGTCCTCGAGCGGGTCGGGCAGCAGGTCGAATCCCTGCCCGCCGGTGGGTCCCTGCCCGCCGGTGGGAACGGGCGCCGGGTGACGGAGCGGCGCCGCTGGCAGGTCGGTGACCGAGCCCGGAGCGCGTCGGGCGGCTGGGAGGGCCGGATCTCGTCGATCGACCGCGCCGGGAAGCGAGCCACGCTCGAGGCCGGGATGGGCCTCCGCGTGAGCGTCGAGCTGGCGGATCTTGAGCCGCCCGGGACCCCTGGCGAGGGCGAAGGCCGTGGTGGGCCGGGGACGGCGAGCGGCGCCTCGCGGTCGTCGGGCGGTGCCGTCGCCGGGAGCGGGGGCACGAACGTCGAGGCGATCCGGCTCGCCAAGGCGCGGAGCGTTCCGATGTCGCTCGACCTGCGCGGCGCCCGGGTCGAGGAGGCCCTCGCCGCGCTGGAGCGCTACATCGAGGACGCCTCGCTGTCGGGTCTCGCCCAGGTGACGGTCATCCACGGCCTGGGCACCGGCGCGCTGCGCGACGCGGTCCGCTCCGAGGCGAGCGGCCACCCGCTGGTCCGCGGCATCCGGCCGGGGGAGCGAGGCGAGGGCGGGGACGGGGCGACGATCGTCACCCTCGGCTGAGGGACCGGCGGGGAACCGTCGGGGGAGCCGGCGCCACCGGTATCGAGGCGGTGGCGCCCGACGTCACGGCGGGGCGACGGCCGGAGGCTGGAGGAGCGGCGACGGCGTGGGCGATGGCTTGCCGTGGCTCGGCGACGGGGTCGGCGGGCCGGTCGGTCCGGGCGTCTCGCAGGGCCCGGGGGTCGAGAACGGTCCGCCACCGCCACCGCCGCCACCGGGGCCGCAGGTCGGCGTGACGGCCGAGCAGACCTCGGTTGGCGCGAACTTGCCGCCCCACGTCCGCCCGAACGGCACGAGGCGGCCGTCGTAGAAGTACTGGGTGGTCGTATGGCGCGGGCCACCGGCGACCCCGGGCCCCTTCGCGGCCCGCTGGGCCCAGGCCTGGGTGAACGGCTGCCACTGTGGGAACTGGGGCTCCATGTTGCTGAAGTCCAGGAAGCCCTGCTGGACCATCGGGCCGGTGCAGCCGTCCTGCCAGAGCTTGCCGGTCGCGCTGTCGATCTCGGTCGCGACGTGGAGGGTGTCCTTCTCCGTGGGCTGGGTCCCGCTGATGAACAGCTCGTTCACCGTCTTGACGGTGTACGGGCCCGGGAGCTGGCCGCTGTAGGCATCGACCGCTGCCGAGACGATCCCGCTCGGCTGCTTGAAGTTGGCGATCGGGGTGCCCTTCGTGACGTCCCGGATGAGGTGGCTCCAGAGCGCCTCGGAGCCGGCGAGAGACGTGAAGCCCTTGGTCATGAGCGACGAGTCGGAGTTGCCCAACCACACCCCCACGACGATCGCGGGGGCATTGGGGCCGGCTGGCGGCGCGACGTAGCCGAACGCGGTCATGTCCTTGTTGTCCTCGGTCGTCCCCGTCTTGACCGTGGCCGGGCGGCGAGTGTTCCCGTCGTAGACGGCCCACTTGGCCCAGTAGGCGTTTACGCTCTTGATCGTGTTGCCGGCCAGGATGTCGGTGACGATGTAGGCCGCCTGGGGGCTCACGAGCGCCTTTCCGACCGGCTTGTCGGCCGCCGTCGGGTAGATGACCTTGCCCTGGTTGTCCTTGACCTGGAGGATCGTCGTGCGCGGCATCAGGACGCCGCCATCGGCGATCGCCCCGAACGCGCTGGTCAGGTCCGCGGCGTGCATCTCGAGCGTGCCGATGGCCATCGACGCGACCGGGCCCGTGATGCTCGGTGGGTAGACGAACCCGAAGTCCAGGGTCCTCTGATACAGGTGATTGAGGCCCTGGATGAAGCTGAGCTTGATGGCCGGGATGTTCAGCGAGAACTGCAGCGCCGACCGAGCCCGGACGGGCCCTCGCTCCATCGGCTCGAAGTCGGTCGGCGTGTAGCCCCGCCCGAAGTCGGTCACGACGTCCATGAAGGGCGTCGCCGCGGTGATCGCGTGGTCGTCGATCGCCGTCACGTAGTTGACTGGCTTGACGGCCGAGCCCATCTGCCGGAAGCCATCCGACAGGACGTCGTACTGAGGCTGGAAGCGCTTCGTCGCCGGGAGGTAGTAGCCCGAGCTGCCGCCGTAGCCGAGGATCTGGCCGGTCCGGTAGTCGAGGACGATGCCGGCGCTGTTGTTGATGTTCTTGCCGCGGTAGGCCAGGAGGGAGCTCCAGTCGGCGCGCGGGATCCCGGCGTCCTTGAGGATCTGCTCGGTCGCGGCGACCGTCTTGGCCTGCGCCGCCCGTCCGGCGACATACAGCCACTTCTCGGTCGTCTGCTGGATCTTCCAGTCGAGGGTCGTGATGACCGTGTAGCCGCCGGTGTCGACGGCCTGGCAGGCGTCCTTGGACTCGACCCCGCAGAGCAGGGCTCCGAGCTGCTCGCGGACCTGCCAGATGAAATGGGGCGCCTTCCACGGCGGCGGCGCCTGCGAGACCAGGACGACCGGTTCGTTCTTCGCGGCGTCGTAGTCGGCCGGGGTGTGGTTCACGCCGGACAGGACGCTGCGGGTCTTCATGAGGTCGAGGATCCGATTCCGGCGCTGGACGACCTCGGCGGTCTGGGGCACGACGAGCTGGGTGTCGGCGGCCGGGCAACTCTGGTCGGCGGTCACCGTGATCGTGCACTGGCTGACGGCATTGCGGACGAGGTCGTACTGGGTGGGCGACTGGGGGATCGCGGCCAGGAGGGCCGCCTGGGCGAGGGTCAGGTCCTTGACGTCCTTGCCGAAGTAGCTCTGGGCCGCCGCCTGGACGCCGTAGCTCTGGTTGCCGTAGAAGTTCTGGTTGAGGTAGGCAGTGATGATCGCCTGCTTGCCGGCCTGACCCTGGGGCAGCTCCTGGGTCAGCCGGACCGACTGGATGATCTCCTTGATCTTGCGGTCGTAGACCGAGCCGGTGAACGCGCTGTCCGGCAGGAGCTGGGCCCGAACGAGCTGCTGGGTGATCGTGGAGCCGCCACGGGGACGCCCGGCCAGGGTGTCGATCGTGGCCGAGATGAAGCCCCCAAGGTCGAACCCGGGGTTCGTCCAGAAGTCCTTGTCCTCGATGGCCGTCGTGGCGTCGATCATCTCGGGCGGGAGCTGGTCGTAGGTGATGATCTCGCGCTTGTGCTCGCCCAGGCGAGCCAGCTCGATCGTCCCGGTCCGGTCGTAGACGACCGTCGGGCTGTCCAGCTTGATGTCCTGGAAGGCCTGCTGCGGGTCCGGCAGGCCGTTCGAGTAATAGGCGTACGCGCTGACGGCAGCCACGAAGCCGATGGCCCCGAGGATCAGGAAGCTCGAGAAGAGAAACAGCGGGATGGCGAGCGCGATGGGTCGCGCTGCACCTCCGCGTCCTCGCCTGGCGGCGCCGTTGCGACGGTGGCGAGCACGCCGCTGGAGGCTGGTCTGCATGGCCGCGGCGACGATACCATAGGGTCCCCTGAGAGCCCTTGCTCCCACTGGGGCGGCGTCGTGACGCCTCGCGGCTGGACGCTGTGACGCCCATCCGCCGATCGAGATGCCGATGCAATCCTTCGAGCCAGGCCTCGCCGGCCTGATCCCGGAGCTCCGCTGGCGCGGGATGTTCCATGCCGCCTCCGACGGCCTCGACGCCCGCCTCGCCTCGGGTCGGCCGATCTCCGGCTACAACGGCTTCGATCCGTCGGGGCCGTGGCTCCACATCGGCCACCTCATCCCGGTCTTCGGCCTCCTCCACCTGCAGCGCCATGGCGGGCGACCGATCGTCGTCGTCGGTGGCGGGACCGGGATGATCGGCGACCCGTCCGGGCGGTCGGCCGAGCGGAACCTCCTCGATCGGGCGACGATCGAGGCCAACGTCGCGGTCCAGCGCACCCAGTTCGAGCGGCTCCTCGACTTCAGCGGAACGAACGGGGCGGTCATGGTCGACAACCACGACTGGCTGGCGCCGTTCCACCTGCTCGACTGGCTACGCGACGTCGGGAAGCACTTCACGATCCCGTACATGCTGGCCAAGGACTCGGTCCAGCTGCGCCTGGACCGGGGACTGTCGTTCACCGAGTTCAGCTACATGCTCATCCAGGCGACCGACTTCTCGCACCTCCACCGCGAGCTGGGGGTCGAGCTCCAGATGGGCGGCGCCGACCAGTGGGGCAACATGACGGCCGGCCTCGAGCTCATCCGGCGAGAGGCTGCGACGACGACCGGCGCGGGAGAGTCGAGCAGTGAGGCGTACGCGCTCGCGTATCCACTGCTGCTGACGCCGTCCGGCGTGAAGTTCGGCAAGACCGAGGGTGGCGACAGCGTCTGGCTGCACCCCGACGGCACGACGCCCTACGCCTTCTACCAGCACTGGCTCAACACCGACGACCGCGACGTGCCGATCTACCTGCGCTGGTTCACGACCATGTCGCCCGCCGAGATCGAAGCGCTCGAGGGCGAGCTTGCGGCACGCCCCGAGGGCCGGGCCGCCCAGCGGGCGCTGGCGATCGACGTGACCACGCGGGTGCACGGACGGGATCACGCGACGGCCGTCGTCCGCGCCTCCGAGCTGCTGTTCGAGCCGGCGCCGATCCGCGACCCCGCGACGCTCGAGCACATCCACGCCGT
>DATEZX010000318.1:0-2033 GCA_035255225.1 Candidatus Limnocylindrales bacterium | reverse complement strand
GCCGCCCGTGTAGAACGCCGCGAAGTCGAACCAGTGCCGGAGCGGCGCACCCAGCGCCGGGAGATAGCCGGCGACCGCCGCGGCGGACAGCCACAGTCGAGCTCGGCGCGGACCCATCGAGCTGGCTCCGCGGCGGCCCGGCGCGTCAGGCAGCCGGGAGCGGCACGGAGAGGCGGAGGCGGGCGCCCTCGTCGAGGAGCTCGGCCTTCACCCCGACCATCGCGGAGCGGTCCGCGATCTCGCGCCAGACGCGGTCGGGCAGGCGGGCGAGGGACTCGACGCGGGCCTCCTCCACGGCCTTGTCGTAGGCGGCCCGGCGCTCCTCGACCATCGCGGCCAGCGCGGGCGGCAGCTCGGCACCCTCGGCCGGGAGGTCGGGCTTCTCGATCTGACGCAGGGTCTTGCCGGCCACCAGCTCGATGACGAGGCGCTCGCCCCAGTCGAGGCGCAGCGCGAGGCGCTCGGGCCGGTTGGACACATGGGCGGCGAGGGCATCGTCGAGCATCCGGAAGAGACCGGACTCGAGCTCCGGGGCGAGCCGCCGGTCCACGCCGATCGATTCGAACTCGACCTTGATCCTCGCGCGGGCTCCCCGATCGCGGCTCGCGCGCCGGAGCGTCGGCACGAGCCCGAGGTCGTCGAGGACCATCCGCCGGACGTCGAAGATGAACGTCTTCGTGGCGTCGAGCGTCCGCTGGACCATCGCCGTCAGGGCGTGGACCTCGGTGACGGCGGCGGCCGGATCCCTGGCGAGCAGATGCTCGACGATCTGGGCCTGGAGGACGATGTTCGTCAGGCTCTGGGCCGGGCCGTCGTGCATCGCCCGAGCGATCTCGCGGCGGAGGTCCTCCTGGGCCGTCAGCACGATCCGGGCCACGGCCGGCGACATGTCCGCACCCTCGCCGAGCTCGAGACCCTCCGGCGACCCCGAGCTGCCGCCGAACAGCCCGCCCCCGGCCCCGCCGGCCGACGCGACGGCCCGCACCTTGGCGGCGTTGCCGTCGATGGTGGCGTGGAGCCGGGCGATCGACTTGCGCTTGCCCTCGAGGAGGTCGATCTGGGCCTCCATGAGGGCCGCCTTGCGGCCGATGCTCACGACCTGGTTGGCGAGGTCGGAGAGGTCCTTGTTGCCCGAGCCGGCCATGCCGGCGAGCTTGTCGGCCGCGGCCTGGCGGCGGCTCTCGTGGCGCTGCGACTCGGTCCGGGCCTGGCTGATGAGGAGGTCGATCTCGTCGAGCTCGCGCTGGATGCCGTCCGCCTCGGCGGCGAGGCGGTCCGCCAGCTCGGCGAGGGACGACGGCGCCTCGATCGGCTTCGCTGCGGGGTCGGCGCCCGGCGGATCGGCGGCCGGCCCGGGATCGCGCGGCTCGACTACCTCAATCCTCCGGCATCTTGATCCAGCCCTGGCGCATCGCGTACACGACCGCCTGGGTGCGGTCGTTGACGGCCAGCTTCCGCAGGATCGAGCTCATGTGGTTCTTGACGGTCTGCTCGGAGATCGAGAGCGCGTAGGCGACCTGCTTGTTGGTCATGCCCTGGGCGATGTTGTCGAGGATCTCGACCTCACGCGGCGACAGCGGCGCGAAGATCGGCTGGGCCTCCTGGCCGTAGACGGCCAGCTCGCGGAACTCCTTGAGGACCCGCGACGCGACGGCGGGCTTGCTGAAGACCTTGTCGTTGATCAGGAACTCGCCGTCCGACACCCGCCGGACGACGTGGACCAGGTCCTCGGGGCTGATGTCCTTGATCGCGAACGCCGCTGCCCCGGCCTTGATCGAGGCGAAGAGAGCCTCCTCGTCCTCGTCGGCGGCCATGACGACGATCGCGGTGGCGGGCAGCTCGCGCCGGATCCGCTGGGTCGTCTCGATCCCGCCGGGCGAGGGGAGCGAGGCGTCCATGAGGATGACGTCGGGGCTCAGCTGCTCGGCCGCCTCGATGGCCGAGCGGCTGCTGTCAGCCTCGCCGATGATCTCGAAGTCCTTCTCGCGTCCCAGGATGTTCGCCATCCCGACCCGGAAGAGGGCGTGGTCGTC
>DATEZX010000317.1:0-7066 GCA_035255225.1 Candidatus Limnocylindrales bacterium | reverse complement strand
CTTAGAAGGCGGTTGCTCTGTCCACTGAGCTACGGGGACGAGGCCTAAGACCCTCAGGTTACCTCTGACCGCGATCGACACCGCGGCGGCGCCGCCGTGCCAATTGGCTGTTGCGTCGATCGTGACGCCGACGTTTGGCATCGCGCCAATCGACGGAGCAGGAGGCGACGACCCGCGGTCCACACCCGGCCGCCCGGAACGCCTACCGGGGCGTGTTCGCGTGTCTCCTTCCTAAAGCTGCTTATCGGGAGAGTGGCGCCGGGCCCCGGTATCGCGGGCGCCCGTGACGCTGCGGAGCGCCTCCTCCACACGGAGCTGACCCTCGAGCATCTCGATCCCTCGCGCGATGACGATCGGTGCATTCGCATCAAACGTCGGCTGCCTCGTCTGGCGGTCTAGCTCGGCCATTCGTCCGGCGAGCCACTCGAAGTCCTCGTCCAGGTGCGGCTGGTCCCGCTCGGCACGTGCCCGACGCAGCCCCGGGCCGAGTGCCGTCCACCATCCTTGGCAGATGCCCGAGTAGTTCCAGTGGAGGGTCGTGACGTCGAGATGCCGGGTCCGTGCCAGGTGGCCAATCCGCTGCCAGAAGTTCGACAGGGCGGCGGCGGACCCCAGCGGCAGGGACTCAATGGCGACTCCGTCGCGCATGGCCGTCAGAAGCTCGAGACGGTAACGCATGAGCCGTTCGGAATCCCATTCGCGGTCGAGCCCCTCGACCTCCTCCCGAGCCCGGGCGCTTCGGGCGATTCGCAGCTGGCTGTAGATCGCGTAGCCGGTGATCGGGACAGCCAGGAAGGCCAACATCGACCAGAACCACTGCGACCCGTCGCCGAAGAGCGTCAGGCCTGCGGTGTTGATGAACGGCATGGCGTCGACCCTCGCTCCGATGCGGTTGTTGCCGCTCGTCTACCCGGACACCGCGGTCCCTGCCAAGAGTCGCTTGGCGGTATACGGTGCCATCTGGGCGCCGGGCCTTGGCGGAGACGGCGGTGCCTGCTCGGAGGCGGCGAGTGCTCGTGCTATGCTCCGCGCCCCCTGGCCCCCGGGAGGCCGAGGCAAGGAGCCCAGACCGGCACGTGTCGTTGCCCATCGACGCAGCCCGCTTGCTATCGACCACGATCCGCGCGCCGCACGGCCCCGATGCCATGCCGCGGGGGACGCTCTCCGCGCCGCCGACGCACCTGCCGGCGCTCGGGATCGAGGCCGAGTGGAAGGCCCAGCGACGCCTGTGGGGCCACAGCCTGCACCCGATGTGCTCGTACCTGGCGAGCTTCCCGGCGCCGCTCGCGCATGCCTTCGTGGCGCGCTACAGCCGCCCGGGCGACGTCGTGCTCGATCCGTTCTCCGGGCGTGGGACCACGCCGCTCGAGGCGACGTCCTCCGGGCGCATCGGCGTCGGCAACGACCTCAATCCCCTCGCCCACCTCCTGACCGCGGCCAAGCTCGAGCCGGCGACGGCCGCCGAGAGCCGGACGCGCGCGGCGACGCTGCGGCTCCTCTGGAACGCGAGCTCGGCTGCGTGGCTCGAGCGCGCCGCGGCCGCCCGGGGGAAGGCGGAAGACACCCTCCCCGGAGCGCCCCCGCGGGGGGAGGAGCTCCCGCAGGAGGAGGTGCTGCCGCGGGAAGTGGCCGTGGCGTTCCACCCGCGAACGCTTGCCCAGGTTCTGTTCGTCCGGTCGGCGCTCGACCTCGACGATCGAGTCGACCGGTTCCTCGCGGCCGCGCTGTCCGGCACCCTTCACGGCAAGAGCGCCTCGTACCTGTCGACGCTCATGCCGAACACCTTCTCGATGGCACCCCGCTACGTTCGGAGCTACGCGAGCCGGACGGCCTTCCAGTCGCCCGAGCGCGACCTGTTCGCCTGCCTCGACGCGAAGCTGGCCCGGCTGTACCGCGACGCGCTGCCGACGAGCCCGGGGATCGCGCTGCTCGGCGACGCGCGCGACGCCGGGACGCGTGCTCGCGCGGCCCTCCAGGCCCGCGGCCTGCCAGACCGGGCTCGCCTGGCGCTGACCTCGCCGCCATACCTCCGTGTCATCAAGTACGGCTACTACAACTGGCTCCGGGCGTGGTTCCTGGGCCTCGACGTCCGGGCGATCGATCGATCGCTCGACGACGCCCACCGTCGCGAGCCGTACCTCGCCTTCCTCGGCGAGGTCCTCCGGGACCTCCGCCCCGCCCTCACCGACGACGGCATCGCGGTCCTGGTTGTGGGCGACGTGGTGAGCGATCGGGGCCGGCCCCAGCCCGACGGCATCGGCCTCGCCGAGCAGGTCTGGGAGAGCGCGGCCGCGCCCGCCGGGTATCGGCTCGCCGGGATCGCCCTGGACGACGTCCACGCCCACAGGAAGGTCACCCAGCTGTGGGGCGAGGAGGCGGGCCGGGCGACTCAGACCGATCGGATCCTCGTCGTCGCCGCAAGCGAGGCCGGCCGCCGACGGGCGCTCGCCGGGGTCGGGCTGCCGGTCGACTGGACCTGGCCACCGAGGCTCCGGGCCCTCTAGCGCGCGTCCCCGGGACCGCCGAGCCACGCGCCGAGGGCGAGATCGGCGCCTTCGGCGCTGCCCTCGTAGGCTTGGCGTCGTGACCAGCCGATCCGCGGTCCGCGACGCGAGCCAACCGGAGCGCCGCCTCCGCGTGCCCGGGACACGCAACTTCCGTGACGTCGGTGGGTATCCGGCCGGCGACGGGCGCGAGACCCGGTGGCGAACGCTGTTCCGGACGGACCAGCTCGATCGGCTCCCGCCGTCGTCGGTCGAGATGCTCGAGGCGATCGGCCTGCGCCAGGTCATCGACCTGCGCTGGCCGCACGAGCTCGTGGCGGCGCCGAGCGTCTTCGCCGCGCACCCGGGCGTCCGGTATCGCAGCATCCCGCTCCTCGAGGACGATCCGACCCCCGCGGTCGGCCTCGCCGGGACGTATCGCTTCATCCTCGACCATCGTGGACCCCAGCTGGTCGAGGTCGTGCGGGCCCTCCTGGCGCCGGCGGGAACGCCGGCCGCCATCGGCTGCGCCGCGGGCAAGGACCGCACCGGCGTGATGACCGCGCTGCTGCTGGCCGCCGTTGGAGTGCCGCGGGACGTCATCGCCGAGGACTACCGGCTCACGGCCCCGATGTTCGCCCGACCCGTCGACGACGAGCACCTCTCCGACTGGCGCTCGCGGCCGCTGGAGGTCGAGTGCCCGCCTGAGTACATCCTGGCGGCACTCGAGCACCTCGATCGGACGCACGGCGGGGCGCGCGGGCTCCTCCGGGCAGGCGGGCTCTCGGACGCTGACCTCGACGCCCTCACGGAGCGCCTGACCACCCCGGTCGGGGCCGGGGCCGGAGGGGCCGGGGGCTGAGGGCCGGGCCAGAGCGCGCCACCCGCCACTGCCCGGCCCTGACGGCGCGCGTCGCCGACCGGGCGACCTCAGGGTTCCGGTTCGCTCGACCCCGGCAGCAGGTACAGCGCCATCACGAGGCCCGTCCGAGCGACGACGCTGTGGCGCGTCGCGGCAGGCATCCGGATCCAGGTGTTGGGTCCGCCGTGGAGCGCTTCCCCGCCGACGGTGAGATCGGCCTCGCCGGCGAGGAGGTGGATGATCGCCGGGCGAGCCGAGGTGTGCTCCGACAGGCGCTCGCCGGGAGCGAATGCGAACAGGACCAGCTGGACGCCCCCGACCTCGGACAGCGTCTGGCTGTGGATCCCACGCGCCGGGATCGGCGCCTCGGCCACGAGGTCCGCGACGATCGACGCTCCGGCGCCGCTCGATGGAAGCTCGGTCATCACCGCCAGCGTAGCGCCCCGGGCCGGGAGGTCGCCTTCGCCTCGATCCAGACGCTAGGATTCGCCGCGTGAAGGAGATGTACGACCCGCAGGACCTCGCGGCGATGGACCCGCTCGTCCTGATGAAGAACCTCGATCACGTCCGGATGACGAGCCGCCGGCTGAGCTACATCCTCCAGCAGCAGGTCCACCTCTACACCCCCGAGGCGAACCAGCTCCGCGAGCAGATCGACGGCTACGTCGAGGCCGAGCGCCAGATCGAGGGCGAGATGGCGAGGCGTCGACTCCGGGCCTGACGCCCGACCGGCTGCCGCCTCAGGCCGGCGAGCCAGCGGGCAGCGAGCCTCCGGCGACCGCGGGCCTGGCTGCCGCGGCCTTCGCCCGGGCCCGATCCTCGGCGACGATCTCGCAGACGGAGGTCGCGAGCGACGCCATCTCCGACAGCCCGAAGCCGATGCCATTCTCGGCGAGCTCCTCCGCGCCCCAGCCGCGGAACAGCCCCCGTCCCGCCACGGCGCACATCTCGTCGTAGATCTCGGGCCACCCGACCTTCCGGCGCGAGTAGCAGAACCGGACGAACTCGACGCCGTCCGCCGAGAGCGAACGCGCGGGCGCAGGGCGCGCGACCATCGATCCCTTCCTCCAAACCGCCGGGGGGCACGGCGAGCACGACCGGGGCGCACGGCGAGATGGACCGCCGTCCCGGGATGAGTCCTGGGTGGCCGCCCCGCGTCCCGGCGGGGGTTCGGCCGGTACCCGGGATGGTACGGCCGGGCGCCGACCGGCCGGAAGAGGGGTTCTCCACGTTTTCGTCCACGAACTTATCCACACGCCCGGACGGCGGCCCGGCGGCGGGTCTATGGGCCCGACGGCAGGCCCGTCAGGGTCGGCGGCGGACCCCGAGACCGGGCGCGCCGGTCAGCCGCCAGCGGTGGCCGGGGTCGAGCTCGAGGCCCTCGAACGGGTCGTCCGCCAGCAGGAGACAGCCGTCGAGGTCGACCCACTCCGCGAGCGAGGCGACGGCGGCCGAGGCGGCGATGGCGACCGAGGTCTCCTCCATGCAGCCGAGGAACGTCCGGAAGCCGAGCTCGCGCGCGCGGCGCAGCATCGCCGCGGCGGGTCCGGGGCCACCGCACTTCGCCAGCTTCACGTTCACCCCGGCGACGACACCGACGAGCCGATCGAGGTCCTCGTCGACGACACACGACTCGTCGGCCACTATCGGCAGCGGCGAAGCGGCCTGGAGGTCGGCGAGCCAGTCCACCCGATTGGCCGGGAATGGCTGCTCGATGAGCTCGACGCCCAGGTCGACCAGGCGGGCCGCGAGCTCGATCGCGACCCCGGGCGTCCAGCCGGTGTTCGCGTCGACGCGGATCGGACCGTCGTAGACGCGGCGCACGGCCTCGAGCGTCTCGAGGTCGGCTGGTCCGCCGACCTTGATCTTGAGCGCGGGGAACGCCGCCGCCCGGCTCGCCCGCTCGGCGACGATCGACGGCTCGTCGAGCCCGATCGTGAAGTCGGTCGCGGGGATCACGCGGTCGGTGGCCAGGAGCTCGGTGACCGGACGCCCGCTGACCTTCCCGGCCAGGTCGTGCAGGGCGGTGTCGACGGCGCAGCGTGCGGCCCCATTCCAGCGAATGGCCTCGGCCACCCGGCGGCTGGCCGTGACGATCCCATCGACCGTCGTCAGGTCCGGCTCCCCGGCCGCGGCGAGCAGGAGCGGGAAGACCGCCGCCATGGTCTCGGGCGTCTCGCCGTAGAAGGTGTCGGGGTAGCCCTCGCCGTAGCCGACGAGGTTGGGGAACCGCGTGTCGCGGAGCTCGGCGATCACCGTCGTGATGCTCAGGCCCTCGCCGTGCTCCGAGCGGGCGATGCGGAACGGGTCGCGCAGCGGGAGGCGAAGGACCTCGTGGCGGAGCGACAGGCTCACGCGACTGGCAGGGCCGGGGTCACCCACGGCAGCGCGTCGACCGCCTCGCGGACCCGAGCCCACAGCTCGTCGGCGCCGAAGCGCACCGGGTCAGCGGTGGGCAGACCGGTCTCGGCCTCGATCTCGGCGATGACCCGCCGCGCCTCGGCCTCGTCGGGATAGAGCATCGTGTTCAGTGCCATCGCCACGACCTTCGATGGCGCGACCATGCCGGCGATCGTCTCGTGGGCCGCGATGAAGTCGGGGAGCCTCGCGATCGGGAACGACACCTCCGGGAGGTGGTCCCAGTCGTGGTCCGGCAGCCCCGGCTTGTGGACCATGACCATCGCCTGCGGCGTCGAGCCATGGATGAGCCCGAGCGTCACCGACGAGTACGCGGGATGGTCCAGCGAGCCCTGGCCCTCGATGAGGATCCAGTCGCCGCGGCCCTCGGCCTGCTCGACCATCCACTCGACCGTGCCCTGGACGAAGTCGCTGATGACGCGATCGACCGCGACACCCCAGCCGTCGATCATCATCCCGGTCTGGCCGGTCGGGACGAAGACCGCGCTGTCGCCCGCGGCGAGGGCTACCTTTCGGAGCTCGAGCGCGACCGACATCTTGCCGATGGCGCAGTCGGTGCCGACGGTCAGGATCACCCGCTTGCCCGGCAGGTGGCGCCGCCCGACCGCGGTCTCGTGGCGCTCCGGGGGCCGCCGGTAGTCGACGATCCGCACGCCCGCGGCGGCCGCCGCCGCCGAGAACTCGGGATCGTCGCCGAGGAAGGTGTGGAGGCCCGAGTGGATCTCCATCCCGGCGGCGATCGCGTCGAGGATCGTGGCCCGCCAGCTCTCGGGCAGCTTGCCGCCGGTCGGCGCGATGCCGATGAGCAGGGCGTCGGGCGGCCCTGGCATCGCCAGTGCGTCGGCAAGGGTCCCGACCACCGGGATGTCGTAGCCCGGCATCCACTCGGCCACGTTCCGACCGGCGATCGTCGAGTCCAGCAGCGCGACGATCGGGTCGGTCCCATAGCGGATCACGCCCTGGGCCGTCTTGGCGTTGTGGGCCGAGAACTGGCCCTCGGTCAGGATGACCAGGCGCCGATGCTCCCGATGGCCGGGGGCGTGGCTGGGAACGGACGTCCCTGCCGCGTCGCTCATGGCGGCTGAGTCTAGGCGATCCGCTGCCGAGCTCGAGGTCGGGCCTGGCCCACCCGTGAGCCACCGACGCCCACCTCGGAGGCGTGCGATCCTTCCGCGACCGAGCGCCGGGCTCGCGCGACCAGAGGAGACCGTCCGTGGCCGATGTCGATCGCCGACCGAGGCACCTGGAGGGTGAGCGCTTCTGGCGCGCGCTCCGCGCCGCGGTCGGGACCGCAGTGGTCGTC
>DATEZX010000316.1:0-3452 GCA_035255225.1 Candidatus Limnocylindrales bacterium | reverse complement strand
CGTGTTCGGATCGTATGCGGCGGCCACCGAATCGCCGACCGCGGTCCAGCCGCGATGCGTCAGGTCGAAGGCCATCACGATCCCCACGACGACCCCGACAACGACGGCGATGCCGACCGAGGTCCCGACGCGCCGGGCGCTCACGTCGAGCGCGAGCAGCACCGCGGTGACGGCGATGTCCAGGAACAGCAGGACCCCGAGCAGGACGCCCCAACCGATCGACCCGAAGAGCCACTCACCGAGGAACATGAGGCCGCCGATCGCGAGCAGGGTCGCGGCGAAGAGCACGAGGACGAACGCCGCGGCGAACAGCCCGACCATCCGGCCGACCGCGCCCATGATCTCGCCGAGCTCCGCCTTGGCGAGCTCGATGTGGGCGCGGACCAGGCGCTTGCCCGCCTCGATCGTCGCGCCGATCTGCGCGCGGATGCCCGGCGGCTCGCTCGAGGGCGCGCTGCTCGGCGGCGCACCCGTCGCGGGAGCGCCCGCGGGAGTCGACCCGTTGCCGTCCACGGCACCTCCGAGCTTGTTTGGGACGGCCTGATGGTACAGCGGTCGCCTGCGGGAGCCCTCGCGGCACCGTCTCCGGGTGCGTCCCCTACCCTCGCGGCCATGAACGATGCGCCAAGCGTGGCCTTGCGCACGGCCGAGCTGCTGTCGATCGGGACGGAGCTGACGGTCGGCGAGACACGGGACACGAACGCCGGCGACCTCGCCCGCGACCTGACGAGGCGCGGGGTCGTCGTCGCTCGGATCTCCGCCCTGCCGGACGACCTCGCGACGGTCACGGCGGCCCTTCGCGACGCTCTCGAGCGTGCCGAGCTCGTGGTCACGACCGGCGGCCTCGGGCCGACGCCGGACGACCTGACCCGGGAAGCGATCGCCCTCCTCGTGGGCGAGACGCCGAGCGTGGATCCCGAGCTGGATGCGTGGCTCCGCGCCCTGTTCGAACGGCGCGGGCTGCCCTTCCCGGAGACGAACAGCAAGCAGGCCTGGCTCATCCCGTCCGCGACGGCCGTCCCGAACGAGAACGGCACGGCGCCCGGCTGGTTCGTCGCGCGCCCGGATGGCCGCGTCGTCGTCGCCCTCCCGGGGCCGCCGCGCGAGATGCGGCCGATGTGGGACGGCTGGGTGGTCCCGCGGCTCATCGAGCGCGGGCTCGGCCGGCCCATCACCTCGGTCACGCTCCGGCTCACCGGCATCGGCGAGTCGGCGATCGCGGATCGGCTGGGGTCGCTGCTCGACGCGGGTAACCGGCCGATGGTCGCGACGTATGCCCGCGCCGACGCCGTCGACATCCGAATCTGGGCGCACGACGAACAACCTGGCGAGGCCGCGAGCTTGGAGGCCGCGGCCTCATCCGTCGCGGCCGTCGAGCGGCGGATCGTCGAGCTCCTCGGCGACCACGTCTGGGCGCGCGGCGAGACGACCTGGCCGGCGGCCCTGCACGAGGCCCTCGCGGCCCGGGGGTGGCACCTCGCCGCGGTGGAGATCGGCCTGCGTGGTGCCCTGCTCGCCCTCCTCGGAGAGGGCCTCGGCGACCGGCTCAGGTTCGGCGAGACGCTGATCGAGCGGCCTGCGCCACACGACGGGCATCGGGCGACCCTGGAGCACCTCGCCGAGCGGGTCCGCGAGCTCTCGGGCGCCGAGGTGGGGCTGGCGGTCGAGGGCCGCGAGCGCGGCGGCGACACGGCCGTGACGGTGGCCGTGGTCACGCCGGAATCGACGCACCGCGAGACGCGCGTCGTGTTCCTCGGCGGCTCGCTGGGCCGCGGCCGCGCGGCGATCGCGGGCGCTGCCATCCTCCTCAACCGACTCCGCTGATGCGTCGCGCGACGCGTCACGAGAGCATCGCGCGGGGCCACGACGCCGGAGCCGACCCGCTACCGTGACGGCTGCACTTCGCCGGGAGCCAGATCTGGAGGATCGATGCGGCTGACCATACTCGGCACGGGGAGCGCCCGCCCGGTTGGCGACAGCGCCCAGTCCGGCGTGCTCGTCGAGTCCGGCGACACCGCGATCCTGTTCGACATCGGCAGCGGCGTGGCGAAGCAGCTCGAGGCCCGCGTCGGCGCCACGAGTCTCGCCGCGCTGTTCATCGGCCACTACCACGCCGATCACTGGATCGACATCGGGCCCATGCGCTACAAGTTCCCGTGGGGCGAGCCCGCACCGCGCCGGCTTCCCGTCTTCCTCCCGCCCGGCGGCCGCGAGAAGCTCGATCACCTCGCCGCCGCGATCAACGAGCGCCCGAGGTTCTTCGAGCCGGCCTTCGAGATCACCGAGTTCGAGTCCGGCCAGCGATTCGAGGTCGGCCCGATCTCCGTCGTCCCCCACGCCGTGGGCCACTACGTGCCGGCCTTCTCCATGGAGATCACCGGGCCGGCCGGCGAGCGGATCGTCTACGCCGGCGACATGGGCCCTTCCGAGATGGTCATCGAGCTCGCCCGTGATGCCGAGGTGCTGATCCTCGAGGCGACGCTCGAGAACGGCGCGACCGACGACGTGCGCCGCGGCCACCTCGACACGCCGGAGGCCATCGACCACGTCGTCCGCTCCGGCGCGAAGCAGGGCATCCTCGTTCACTACTGGTCGGAGCGGCGCCAGATCATCCGCGACCTGTGCGCGGCGTCGGGCGCGCCGGTCGTCGCGGGCGTGACGGGCATGGTCGTCGAGGTCTCGCCCGGCCGTGCGGAGATCGTCCAGGCGCCCGATCAGCCCGCCTGGGTGCCGCCGCGACCGAGCCTCGTGCCGCTGGGGCCGGACTCGGACTAGGAGATCGTCAGGACCGGCTGGGTCGCGGCGGTGGCCGCTCGCACGCTCATCCGCGCGGCGATCGTCCGCGCGATCGTGGACAGGGCGATCCCCGCGGGACCCGGCTCGCGCTGGGCGACGGCCGGCACGCCCACGTCGCCGCCCTGGCGGACGGTGATGTCGAGCGGGACGCCGCCGAGGTACTCGAGCTGGTTGGCCGCCGCGAAGCGCTCGCCGCCGCCGCGGCCGAAGATCTCGGTCGCCTCGCCGCAGTGCGGGCAGACGAACGCGGTCATGTTCTCGACGAGGCCGAGGACCGGGACGCTCATCCGCTTGAACATCGCGAGGGCCTTCTCCACGTCGAGGAGCGAGACCTCCTGGGGCGTGGTCACGAGCACGGCGCCGGACACGGGCACGGCCTGCGCGAGCGTCAGCTGCGCGTCCGAGGTGCCCGGCGGCAGGTCGATGACGAGGTAGTCCAGCTCGCCCCAATCCACGTCGCGCAGGAACTGGGTGATCGCGCCGCCGACGAGCGGCCCGCGCCAGATGATCGGCTGGCCCGCGGGCACGAAGAACTGGATCGAGATCGCCTTGACGCCGTGGCGTACCAGGGGCTGGATCTTGTTGTCGTCGGTCTTGCCTGGCTGGCCCTCGAGGCCGAGCATCAGCGGGACGTTGGGTCCGGTGATGTCCGCGTC
>DATEZX010000315.1:0-4558 GCA_035255225.1 Candidatus Limnocylindrales bacterium | reverse complement strand
TGGGTGGCAGCCGGACGAGGCTGCGCTGGATGCGGCGCGCGACGCGGAGCTCGTCCTCGATGTCGGGCGTCGGCCTAGGCTCCCTGGAGCGCCCGGATCGCCGCCGCGCGCGACCCGTCCATCCCGAACAGCCCGGTCATGTGCGTCCGCTCGAGGACCCGCGCGATCGGCTCCTGGACGGCGGCCAGGCGGACGTTGAAAGCCGCGGCGTCGTCGCCGGCAAGCTCGTGGAGGGCGCCCCAGCCGGCCTCGGGATCGGGTGGCGTCTCGCCGCGCATGATCCGGACCGCCGAGTGGAGCGCGAACAGCCCCGAGCTGGCCATGAACGACAGGCCGCCGAGGTCGAGGACGAGGCCGCGCGCCCCGGCCCCGTAGGCGTCGCGGACCGTCGCAATGACCTGCTCGAAGTTCGAGGCGTCGAGCTCGCCGCCGAGGTCGACGACCGCGACGGGCGGGGCCCCGCCGACGTGCTCGACCTGGATCGACAGCCCCATGGTCAGTCCTCCTCGCCCGGCCGGTGAATGTCGCGGATCAGTCTCAGCTCGTTCCCGCCCTCGGGTCGAGCCCGATGATGCACCTCGTCCATCATCGATCGCAGCAGATGGATCCCCATCCCGCTGCGGCCCCAGCCCGTCGGCGGGGCGCCTAGTTCAGGGGTCGGGACGGTCGTCGGGTCGAACTGCGCCGCGGCGTCCCGCAGGGTCACCTCGATGGCCGCGCCGCTGCGGCCGACGGACACCTCGAGCGGCCCGGGCCGGCCGTGGTAGCCATGCAGGACGACGTTGCAGGCGGCTTCGTCGACGGCCTGGACGAGGTCATCGATCGCGCGGCGCCCGGCGCCGAGATCGGCGGCGGCCTCCCGGACGAAGGATCGGATGCCGGCGAGGGACTCGACGTCAGCCGCCAGAAGCGTGTGTGACCGCGGGCCGTCCGTGCCGCTGATCGGGCGGCCCTGCCCGTGGATGACCCGTCCGCCCTACGCCATCCGGGCGTAGTCGGCGGTCGCGCGCTTCAGGAACTGGCCCGCGCCCCTGCGGCCCTTGAACTCGCCGTGGTCGACGACCACCGAGCCGCGGCTGATGACGACGTCGGTTGCGCCCTGGACCTCGCGACCCTCGTAGCACGAGTAGTCGACGTCCATGTGGTGGCTCGTGGCCGAGATCCGACGCTTCCGGTTTGGGTCGTAGACGACGAGGTCCGCATCGGCCCCGATCGCGATCGTCCCCTTGCGCGGGTACAGCCCGAACAGCCGGGCCGGCGCCGTGGCCACGATCTCGACCCAGCGCTCCTTCGTGATCCGTCCCCCGACGACCCCGCCGTCGTGGAGCAGGTCGAGCCGGTCCTCCACGCCCGGGAGGCCGTTGGGGACCTTTCGGAAGTCACCGCGCCCGAGCTCCTTCTGGCCGTGGAAATCGAAGGGGCAGTGGTCGGTCGAGACGAGCTGGAGGTCGTCCTTGACGAGCCCGGTCCAGAGCTCATCCCAGTTCGGGTCCTTCTCGCGGAGCGGCGGCGAGCACACGAACTTGGCGCCCTCGAAGCCGTTGCCGAGGTCGTCGAGCGACAGGAACAGGTACTGCGGGCAGGTCTCGGCGAACGCCTTCGTGCCCCGGTCGCGGGCGTCGCGCACCGCGTTCAGGGCATCGACGACCGAGAGGTGGACGATGTAGACGGGGGCGTGGGCCGCCTCGGCGAGGCGGATGACGCGGTTTGTCGCCTCGCCCTCGAAGACCGGGTAGCGAGCGACACCGTGGTAATACGGGTCGGTGTGCCCCTCGGCCACGAGCTGCGCGGCCACGACGTCGATGGCCGGCCCGTTCTCGGCGTGCATCATGATCAGACCGCCGTTCGTGGCGGTCTGCTGCATCGCCCGGAAGACCTGGGCGTCGTCGCTGTAGAACACGCCGGGGTAGGCGGTGAACAGCTTGAAGTCAGGGACTCCCTCGGCGACGAGCTGGTCCATCTCGGCGAGCGAATCGTCGGTGACGTCGCTCATGATCATGTGGAAGCCGTAGTCGATGACGGCGTTGCCCTCGGCCTTGGCATGCCACGCGTCGAGGCCCTCGCGGAGCGACTTGCCCTTCGACTGGACGGCGAAGTCGACGATGGTCGTCGTGCCGCCGAACGCTGCCGCCCGCGTCCCGGTCTCGAAGGTGTCCTTCGCGAACGTCCCGCCGAACGGCAGCTCCATGTGGGTGTGGACGTCGATCCCGCCCGGGATGACGTACCGACCAGCCGCGTCGATCGTCCTGTCGGCCGCGACCGACCGAGCGAGACCCGCCCCGATCTGGGCGATGCGCTCTCCGTCGACGAGGACGTCGGCGGGATAGGAGCCTTCGGCGGTGACGACGGTCCCGCCGCTGATGAGCGTCCGCATCACCGTCTCCGTTGCGCGCCCCTCGGGGCTACTTGGCGGTCTTGGCCTTGTTCTGCTTCGGCTTCTTGGGGGTCTTGGCCTTCTTGTCCACGAGGCGCCTCCCGTTGCAGCGCTCAGCCAGCCTCGCCCGCGGCGAGGCGATCAGGTCGGGAGATCGTAGCGCCGCCGCGCGGTGGCGGTGCGCCGAGGCGCCGAGGGTAGGGCGCAGCCCGGCTCAGAAGAGCCGGTGCAGATGGAACGCCGGGGGACCAGCCACGACGAGGAGCAGCATCGCGCCGAGGTCGACCCACGCCAGGAACGCCTGCGCCTTCCGCAGGCGCCGACGCCGCCGGACGCCTCGACCCTCGAGATCCCAGTGCGGGTCGCGTTGGCGCGGAAGCACGCCGGACAGGAGGCTCATGTTCGGCTCCTCCAGAAGTCGGTTCGGGCGAGCGTCATCGTCGCCCCGGCGCGGCCCGATGGCCAGCCTGACGATGGGCCCACGGCGGCCGGCCGACGGTACGTCCGCCGATGCGTCCGTCGGCGGGTCGCGTCGCAGCGCGAGGGTCAGGCCCGGGTCACCTCGGAGCCACGGGTGGCGTCGACGGTTCGCATGGCGGGGATGACGTCGCGGCCGATGCGGTCGAGCTGCTCGCGCTCGTCGCCGTTCATGAGGTAGACGTTGAACTGGTCGACCCCGGCGGCCGCCAGCGCGTGGAGCTTCTCGATCACGACCGGCGCCTCGCCGAGCACGCAGAACCGGTCGGTGACCTCGTCGCCGACGAAGCCGGCGTTCACCGAGCCCACCTCGGCGTGGTGGTGGTAGTCGTAGCCGGCGCGGTCCTGGATGTAGCCCGTCAGCGACTCCGGCAGCTGCTCGCGTGGGTAGCGGTTCACCAGGTCGACGACGTGGTTCGAGACGAGCGCCGGGAACCACCGCGTTCGCTCACGTCCGAGATCACGCGGCCCGACGTGGAGCGGCGCGGCGGCCTGGACGCGGATCGAGTCGGGATCGCGACCGGCAACCGTCGCGGCCTCGCGGACCTGGGCGACGAACCACCGGATGAGGTCAGGGTCGGCGAGCTGGAGGATGATCCCGTCGGCGACGCGGCCGCTCATCTGGAGGGCCATCGGTCCGTACCCGGCGACCCAGACCGGGAGCTTCCAGTGGCCCGTCCAGGTGAGCTGGAGCTCGGTGCCCTCGAAGACGACCGGGCGGCCCTCGACGAGGTCGCGAATGACCCGGATCGCCTCCTCGGTGTGGGCGAGGGTGATCGGCGGCTTGCCGAGGACCCGGCGCGCGGAGTCGCCGCGCCCGATCCCGAGATCCATCCGGCCGCCGCTGATCTCGTTCAGCGTCGCGAGCGCCGAGGCGGTGACGGTCGGCTCACGACTCCCGGGGTTGGTCACGCAGGTCCCGAGACGCAGGCGGCTCGTCTCGCGAGCCATGAGCGTCAGGAGCGGGTACGGCTCCCGCCACAGGACGTGCGAGTCGAACAGCCAGCCGTAGTCGAAGCCGGCGGCCTCCGCCGCGCGTGTCAGCTCGAGCGTCTCGTCGATCGAGTGGTCCGGCTTGAGGGTGAACCCGAACTGCATCTGCGACCTCCGGGACGCCTCGGGGAGCTGCTACGGCCGAGTCAGGTCGTCGTAGGCGTCGGGCCGTCGGTCACGGTAGAACTGCCAGGTCTGGCGGACGGTCTCGATCATGTCGAGATCGAGGTCGCGGACCAGCAGCTCCTCGTCGTGCGGGCTCCCGACCGGGCCGACGAACTGGCCGAGCGGGTTGCAGAAGTAGCTCTGGCCGTAGAAGTCGTCGTCGCCGATGTCCTTCTCGACGCCGACCCGGTTGATCGTGCCGACGAAGTAGCCGTTGGCCAGGGAATGACTGACCTGCTCGACCCGCCACAGGTACTCCGACAGCCCGCGTGAGGTCGCGCTCGGGATGAGGACGATCTCGGCGCCGTTCAGGCCAAGCGCGCGCGCCCCCTCGGGGAAGTGGCGGTCGTAGCAGATGTAGACGCCAACCTTGCCGACCGCAGTCTGGAACACCGGGTAGCCGAGGTTCCCCGGCCGGAAGTAGAACTTCTCCCAGAAGCCCTGGACGTGGGGGATGTGGGTCTTGCGGTACTTGCCGAGGTACGACCCGTCCGAGTCGATGACGGCCGCCGTGTTGTAGTAGATCCCCGCCGTCTGGCTGTCCTCCTC
>DATEZX010000314.1:0-9642 GCA_035255225.1 Candidatus Limnocylindrales bacterium | reverse complement strand
CCTCTCCGGAGGCCCGTGCCGGCTTCGCCCCCCGAGGCGCGTCCCGACGAGCTCACCGCCGGCCCGTCGCGAGTCGCCGCACGGCCACGAGCGACAGCATCTCGTAGGCGAGGTTCGCGGCCAGCGTCGCCGTCTGGCCGGCGGGGTCATAGGCCGGGATGACCTCGACGACGTCGAAGCCGACGAAGTCGATCCCGGTCAGGGCTCGCACGATCGCCAGCAGGTCATGGGCCGACGGCCCGCCGGCCTCGGGCGTCCCTGTCCCGGGCGCGAAGGCCGGGTCGACGACGTCGATGTCGAAGCTGATGAAGGCCGGCCGGTCTCCGACCCTCGACCGGATCCGGTCCGCGACCGTCGTCGGGCCGAGCGCGAGGACGTCCTCGGTCGTCAGGTAGTCGAGCCCGAGCTCGGATCGGAGGACCGTCCAGTCGCCGGCGTCGTACAGCGAGCCGCGGAGCCCGACCTCGATCGAGTGGCCGACGTCGACGAGGCCCTCCTCGATGGCCCGGCGCATCCAGGTGCCGTGGTTGTACTTCTCGCCGAAGTAGCTGTCCCAGGCGTCGGTGTGCGAGTCGAAGTCGATGACCGCGACCGGGCCGCGCGAGCGCGTCGCCCGGAGGTGCGGCAGGGTGCAGGCGTGGTCGCCGCCGACGAGGAGCGGGACGACGCCGGCCTCGATGATCGGCTGGACGGCCGCCTCGATGGCCGCGTAGCTCCGCTCGATGTAGCCCGGCACGATCGCGACGTCGCCGTAGTCGACGCACGACAGGACGTCGAACGGCTTGACGTCGAGGTTGGCGTTGTACGGCCGGAGCATGACGCTCGCCGCCCGGACGGCGTTCGGGCCGAACCGCCCGCCGACGCGATACGTCACGCCGGTGTCGAACGGCACGCCGACGATCGCCAGGTCGACGTCCTCGAGCGCGCGCACGTGCGGCAGGCGGGCGAACGTCGAGGGACCGGTGAAGCGGGGGCTCTGGAGCGAGTCCTCCGGGACGTAGCGCGGCATCGCGCCGGGAGTGTAGTGCCGTCCAGCAAACGCCTAGCGCCCGGTGCCCGGTGGTGCCGCGCCGACGAACCGCTCGACGAGGTCGAACCGCCAGGTCGTCCGCAGCACGGCGAGCCAGCCGGCGAGGATGAGGACGACGAGCCCCACCACCTGGACCGGGAGCGGCTCGAGGTCGAACACCCCGCGACCGGCGGGCAGCACGAGGATCGCGACGAACGCGGCCACGAGGCCCGCGGCGAGGTAGAGGGTCCGCCGGTCGCCCGTCGGCCGCTCGACCGAGGCGAACCACCGGGTCGGCGGTGCGGCGAACAGCACGAGAGCGATCCCCGACAGGACGAGGAACGCCGTCAGCGCAGACCGCGCGGTGGCCACCGGATCCGAGACGGCGGGGTCGACCTCGCGGGCGACGAGGATCCCGCCGTAGAAGACCGCGAGGCCGGCGATGCTGGACACGATCGTCGCCGGCGCGACGAACCTCAGCAGCGTCCTGGCGAGCGAGGCCCAGGGCCGGCGGCGAGGCCGGGCCCATAACGCGAGCAGGACGCTCGGGACGCCGACCGTCAGGAGCGTCACCACGGACGCGTTCCGCAGCTCGATCGGGAAGTACTCGACGACGAGCGACGACATGACGACGACCCCCAGGGTCGCGATCCGGGTCAGGAACAGCTCGAGCACCGGCTGCATCCCGTTGAGGATCCGGTGCCCCTCCTCGACCGCGCGCGCGAGTGAAGCGAACGAGTCGTCGAGGAGCACGAGGTCGGCGACGCCGCGGGTCGCCGCGCTGCCGCTGCCCATCGCGACCGCGAGATCGGCCCGCTTGAGGGGCAGGACGTCATTGACGCCGTCGCCGATCATCGCGACGTACCGGCCCGAGGCCCGCAACGTCTCCACGATCCGCTCCTTGAGCGGTGGCGTGATCCGTCCGAACACCGCGGTGCGCGCAACCGCGGCCGCGAACGCCGGCTCGTCGAGGCCCTCCAGGTCCGGCCCGGCGGCCACGGTTCCGTCGATCTCCAGGCCGGCCTGCCGGACCAGCGCCGCCACGGTCTCCGGATCGTCGCCCGAGATGACCCGGAGCCCAACGCCGGAGCGCGCGAACGAGGCGAGCGTCGACCCGAGGTCGTGGCGCAGGACGTCACGCAGCGACACCGCGCCGAGGAGCTCGAGAGACCGCGGCAGCTCCGGGTCCGGCCGGGACCCCGGCCCCGGCGCCGGCCCGAGGGCGCCGGAGTCCGGATGCCGGGCGAGCACGAGAACCCGCAGCCCGCGGGCCGCCGTCTCACGGCCGCGCGCGAGGACCGCCTCCCGCCGGGCCACGACGTCTGCCGGACCGTCGGCCAGGCGGGGTCCGATGACCGATGGCGCGCCGAGGACGTACGTTCCTGCAGCGTGGCCCGGACCCCGATCGATGGCGACGGCGCTCCAGCCCCGCCCCGACGAGAACGGCACTTCCGTGAGCACCGGGACGGCCTCGCCGGGGCAGGCGAGCAGGATCGCCTCTGCGGTCCGATTTCGCGTCGTGCTGCTCACCAGGACCGTCCCGATGAGCTCCCTGAAGGCGTCCTGGTCGCCCTCGACGGCATCGACGGAGTCGAGCTCCAGGCGGTTGGCCGTGAGCGTGCCGGTCTTGTCGAGGCAGAGCGTATCGACATGGCTGAGCGACTCGATCGCGTTCGCCTGCTGGACGAGGGCCCCCATCCGTGCGATCCGGACCGCCGCGGCGGCATAGGTGATCGCGATCGCGACGAACAGGCCGTTCGGCACGAGGCCGGCCAACACGGTCGCCTGGGCGACGGCCTGGGACAGCTCCACCCGGCTGACGAGCGCATCGAGGGCCACGACGATCTGGAGGTAGATGACGATGGCCAGGGTCAGCCGGATGACGAAGTGGATCTCACGCTGAAGCGGGGTCAGGACGCGCCGGAACCGGCGACCGCCGGCGGTGATCCGGTTCGCGAGGCTCGCCTCTCCGACAGCGGTGACCTCGTATCGACCCGAGCCGGACAGGCAGAAGCTGCCCGACGCGACCGGGTCGCCGGGCGCTCGGTGGACCGCCTCCGATTCGCCGGTCAGGAGCGATTCGTCGACCTCGACCGCCCCGGCGACGAGCCGGCCGTCGAGCACGAGCTGCTCGCCGGGCTCGATGGCCACGAGGTCGCCGAGCACGAGCTCCTCGGGCCGCACCGGCCGGGTGGCGCCGTCTCGGACGACCCGCGCCAGCGGCTGCTGGAGTGCCGCGATCCGGTCGAGGACGCGCTTGGCGCGGACCTCCTGAACGATCCCGACGACGATGTTCGTGCCGATGACGAACAGCGACACGAGGCCATCGAGCGGGCGGCCGACCAGCGCCAGGATGAGGGCCAGCGCGAACAGGATGTTGTTGACGAACGTGAAGACGTTCTCGCGCAGGATCTCGCCGTAGGTCCGGGTCGATGTCGGCGGGGCCGCGTTACCGAGGCCGCGATCGCGGCGGCGCTCGGCCTCCGCATCGCTGAGGCCGTCGCTCGGGGTGGCGCTCACCGGCTCGGTCATCGTGTCGCGACCACTGGATCACGGTCGCCGGACGACGAGGTCGATCGCAGTGCCGTCCCGCCCGACCCGCCGGGACCATCGGCGGGCAGGCTGGCCCGACGCGGCCGATCACCATGCGCACGTCCCTCGTGGTGCGCAACCGGCGCCAAACGTCTCGGGCCGTGGGTCATGGACGTGCGACGGCCCCCGGCTCGGAGGCCGGGGGCCGTCGATCTCCGGTCCAGCGTGCCCACGGTGGGGCGCGCCAGCCCTAGCTGTTCGAGGGGAAGACCAGGCTGAGGCCCGGCCGCTTGCCCGGCTCGGGCCAGCGGATCGTGACCTCCTTCTGGCGGGTGAAGAACCGCAGGCCGTCCTCGCCGCGCATCGGCAGGTCGCCCATCGCGCTTTCCTTCGCGCCGGCGAAGGACAGGTACCCGGCGGGGACCGGGATCGGAACGTTGACCCCGATCATCGGCACGTCGGACTCGAGCTGGAAGCGTCGAGCCGCCCCGCCGTCGGACGTGAAGATCGCCGTGCCGTTGGCGTACTTGTGGGAGTTGAGGAGCTTGATCGCGTCGTCGTACGTGTCGACGCGGACCATGCCGAGGACCGGCCCGAAGATCTCCTCGTTGTAGATGTCCATGCCCGGCATGACGTGATCGAAGAGGGTGACGCCGAGGTAGAAGCCGTTCGGCTTCGTCGGGTGGACGAACGGCCGGCCGTCGACGACCAGCTCGGCGCCCTCCTCGACCCCGCGGTCGATCCACTTGATGATCGAGGCGCGGTGCTCACGGGTGTAGATCGGGCCCATGTCGACGCCCGGCTCCATGCCGTCGTCGATCTTGAGGCGCGCGATCCGGTCGAGGATCATCGGCCGGAGCTTGTCGACCACTCCGCCGACGCCGACGAGCAGCGTCTGGGCCATGCAACGCTCGCCCGCCGAGCCGTAGCCCGAGGCGACAGCCGCGTCGGCCGCCAGCTCGAGATCCGTGTCCGGCAGGACGACCATCATGTTCTTGGCGCTGGTGAAGGCCCCGACGCGCTTGCCGCGCTTCGTGCCCTCCTCGTAGACGTATCGCCCGACCGCCGTCGACCCGACGAACTGGATGGCCTTGATGTCGGGCTGCTCGACGATGGCGGCGACGGCCTCGCGACCGCCGTAGACGACGCTCAGGATGCCGTCCGGCAGGCCAGCGTCCTTCCACAGCTCGGCCTGGAGCTGGGTCGCGCTCGGTGTGTGGCTCGAGGGCTTGAGGATGACCGCGTTCCCCGCCGCGAGGGCGATCGGCAGGATCCACATCGGGACCATGACCGGGAAGTTGAATGGCGTGATCGCCGCGACGACGCCAAGCGGCTGACGAAGGGTCACGGTGTCGACGCCGGTCGCGACGTTCGGGGTGTTCATTCCGGACAGGTGGACCGGCAGGCCGCAGACGTACTCGACGGTCTCGATGCCGCGGGTCACGCCGACGAGGGCGTCGGCGAAGGTCTTGCCGTGGTCCTTGGTGATGAGGGCCGCGAGCTCCTCGCGATGCTTCCAGGCAAGCTCGCGGAACTTGAAGAAGATCTGGCTGCGGGCGATCAGCGGGGTATCTCGCCAGGCCGGGAAGGCCTTGACCGCCGCGGCGACGGCCGCGTCGACTTCGGGCTTGCCGCCGCGCGGCACGCGGGCGATGACATCGCCGGTGGCCGGGTTGTAGACCGGACCGGTGTTCTCGGGCAGGACCTCGACCGGCCGGCCGTCGATCCAGTGGGACAGGATCGGGAGCGGCTGGGGCGGCGCCTCGACGCCGCGCGGGCTCAGTTCAACGGTCACGTGGACAGCCTCCTGGGACGGACGTGCTTGCGCGCTACCGGCTCATGCTCCCGCGCAGCGGGCACGCGTCGATAGGGCGCCCCCGACCACCCACGCCGTGCCGATCGGCCCGTCGTGGACGGCGCGACGGGTCAGTGGACCGCGGCCGCGCCCTCGAGCTCGACGAAGCTGATCGTGCCGTCGACCGGGCAGACATAGCCGCACAGCCGGCAGCCGACGCAGTAGTCGCCGTCGATCGACAGCTTCGACGTGCCGTTCGTCCGCTCGAGGTGGATGGCCTGGTGGCCGCCGTCCTCGCAGGCCGCGTAGCACAGGTTGCAGTGGATGCAGGTGGCGTCGTCGATCTCGGCCAGCAGCCGGAAGCTCTGGTCGAGCTGGCCCCAGTCGCCGATCGTCGGGAGGGCCTTGCCGACCAGCTCCGAGGGGCTGTGGAGGCCCTTCGCCAGCAGGTAGGACGACATCCCATCGACGAGGTCGTCGATGAGCCGGAAGCCCCAGTGCATGACGCTCGTGCCGACCTGGACGGTCGAGGCGCCGAGCAGCATGAACTCGACCGCGTCGTGCCAGTCGGCGATGCCGCCGATGGCCGAGACCGGCAGCCCGATCTCCGGATCGGACGCCACCGCCGAGGTCATGTTCAGCGCGATCGGCTTGACGGCGGGGCCGGAGTAGCCGCCGTGGCTGCCGCGGCCGCGGACGTCCGGCAGGGGCGCCCACGTGTCGAGGTTGACGCCGATGAGCGAGCTGATCGTGTTGATGAGCGCCAGGCCGCTGGCGCCGGCCCGCCTCGCGGCGCGGCCGGGCATCCGGATGTCGGTGATGTTCGGGGTCAGCTTGACGAGCACCGGCACGCGGGTCTTCTCCATGACCCACTCGGTGATCATCTGGCAGTACTCGGGCACCTGGCCCACAGCCGCGCCCATGCCCCGCTCGCTCATCCCGTGGGGACAGCCGAAGTTCAGCTCGATGCCGTCCGCGCCGCTGTCATTGACGCGGTCGACGATGTCGTACCAGGCCTCCGCCTTGGACTCGACCATGAGCGACACCAGCACGGCCTGGCTCGGGTAGCGGCGCTTGACCTCGGCGACCTCGCGGAGGTTCGTCTCGATCGGCCGGTCGCTGATCAGCTCGATGTTGGACAGGCCAACCATCTTCTTGCCGTCGAGGCTGAGAGCGCCGAGCCGCGACGTGACGTTGGTGATCGGCTCGCCGACCGTCTTCCAGACGGCGCCGCCCCAACCCGCGTCGAACGCCCGGGAGACCATGTCGCCGGTGTTCGTGATCGGGCATGACGCCAGCCAGAAGGGGTTCGGGCTGCGGATGCCGGCCATCTCGGTGAACAGGTCGACGCCCGGGACGGTGGCGTCGGTCGTCTTCACGGGCTGGACGCGAGTCGCCAGGCCGAGGGCCTGGATGATCGAGCGGGCGGCCAGCTTGCCGTGCTGGACGGCGTTCACGACCTCGGCCCCGCCGTTGACGATGTCGCCGATCGCCCAGGCCTTCGGATTCGGGGTTGCGCCGGTCGTCGGGTCGGCTACCGCCGTCGCGCCAGCGATCGGGACGCCGAGGGCGGTCAGGACGTCGGTCGGGCCGGCCTGGCCGACGGCCCGGATGACCGTGTCGAACGGGAGCTCGTAGCTCGAGCCTGCGATGGGCTCGGGCCGGCGGCGACCGGAGGCGTCAGGCTCAGCCAGGCGCATCTTCTCGAGCTCGACGGCCCACACCGAGCCGTCGCCGCAGATCTCGACGGGCGCGGTGAGCCAGGTGACCGTGACGCCTAGCTTCCGGACGAGCTCGATGGCGTGCGGGTAGGCCGGGCACTCGACGGCGCTTCGGCGGTAGAAGAGCGTGACCTCGTCGGCACCGAGCCTCACGGCGGCCGCGGCGGCGTCGAAGGCGGTGCTGCCGCCGCCGATGACGGCAACGCGCTTGCCGACCGCCACGTGCGAGGTGGCGCCCGCGATCGCACTGCCGATGACGTCGAGCGCATCGACGACACCCTGGAGGTCCTCGCCCGGGATGCCGAGTCGCTTGCCGTGGCCGAGGCCGATGGCCACCACCACGGCGTCGTTCTCGGCGAGCAGCGTCGCCGGCGCGACGTCGCGGCCGACGGTCGTGGCCAGCACGAAGCGGGCGCCGGCCCGTTCCAACGCGGCGATGTCGCAGGCGACCGTCTCCCGCGGGAGCCGCCACGGGACGATGCCGTGGTCGCCCAGGCCGCCAGCTCGCTCGTGGGAGTCGTAGAGGGTCACGGCAACCCCGGCGCGCCGGAGCTCCGCGGCGCAGGCCAGACCCGCGGGCCCGGCGCCCACGATCGCCACGCGCTTGCCGGTCTCCTCGGCCGGCGCGAACGCGCTCGTCTCCGGCGCTCGGGCGGCCGCCGTCTCGACGGCATAGCGCTGGAGGCGGCCGATCTCGATCGGGCGGTCCGTCTCGTTGCGGACGCAGGCGCCCTCGCACAGTCGCTCCACCGGGCAGGCCGCGCCGCAGGTGGCCCCGAGGGCGTTCGCCGCCAGGATCGTCCGCGCGCTGCCCTCCACGTTGCCGGTCGCGATCTTGCGAATGAACGACGGCACGTCGATGCCCGTCGGGCAGGCCCGCGCGCAGGGCGCGTCGAAGCAGTACAGGCAGCGATCGGCCTCGGTCCGTGCGGCGGACTGGGTGAGCAGCGGGAGCGGCAGGAATGGGTCGGGCGCGTGCCCGACCGGCGCTTCGACGGTCATCGTTCCTCAGACCTTCGGTCGGTCGCCGCGGGGCTCCGCAGGCGACGATTCAGGACGCTCAAGGGCCGATCGTGGGCCCGGCCGCGGACGAGTGCCCACGGCCGAAGTGCCCACCCCGCATGGGCCAGAGGGCGCTCGTGATCGCCCACGGGCCGTGAATCGAACGCCGGCCCGCGCGCGAGGCGCGGGCCGGCGTTGAAGGTGGCGAGCGATCAGCCGACCGGGGCCGGAGTTGGGGTCGCCAGCTTGGTGCGGGTCGCCTCGGCGAAGCCGCGCGGCTCGCGCCGCAGGAACTTGCCGTGGCCGGCGGCGCCGAGCCACTGGCCGTTCTCGACGACGATCCGGCCGCGCGACAGCACGACGTCGGAGCCGCCCTGGACCTGACGACCCTCGTAGCACGAGTAGTCGACGTCCATGTGGTGGGTCTTCGCGCTGATCGTGTGCCTCCGGTTCGGGTCGTAGACGACCAGGTCGGCGTCGAAGCCGACCGCGACGGCGCCCTTGCGAGGCAGGCCGAAGAAGCGCGCCGGGGCGGTCGAGAGGATCTCGACGAACCGGCTTGGCGTGATCTTGCCGGTCACGACGCCGCCGTCATGGATGAGGTCGACGCGGTCCTCGACGCCGGGCAGGCCGTTCGGGATCTTCCGGAAATCGCCGCGGCCGAGCTCCTTCTGGCCGTGGAAGTCGAACGGGCAGTGGTCCGTCGCGACGAGCATGAGGTCGTCGGCAACGAGGCCCTTCCAGAGCTCCTCCTGGTGGCCGGCCTTCCAGTCACGCAGCGGCGGCGAGCACACGAACTTGCTGCCCTCGAAGCCGTTGCCGAGGTCGTCGAGGCCGAGGAACAGGTATTGCGGGCAGGTCTCGGCGAAGACCGGCAGGCCCTCGTCCTTCGCCCGCCGGACCTCGTCGAGGGCCTCCCTCGCCGACAGGTGGACGAAGTAGACCGGCGCCTTTGCCGCCTGGGCGAGCCGGATGACGCGGTTCGTCGCCTCGCCTTCGAAGACCGGGTAGCGGGCCAGGCCATGGCCGATCGGGTCGGTCGTGCCCTGCTCGACGAGCTGGGCCGCGACGACGTCGATGACCGGGCCATTCTCGGCGTGGATCAGGATCTGGCCACCATTCGCGGCGGTCCGCTGGAGGGCCTTGAAGATCCTCGCGTCGTCGCTGTAGAAGACGCCCGGGTAGGCGGTGAAGAGCTTGAAGTCGGTGACGCCTTCCTCGACCAGGCGGTCCATCTCCGGCAGGAGCTCGTCCCGCATGTCCGAGACGATCATGTGGAAGCCGTAGTCGATGCAGGCCTTGCCGTCGGCCTTCTCGTGCCAGATGTCGAGGCCCTGATGGAACGTGCCGCCCATGGGCTGGACGGCGAAGTCGATGATTGTGGTCGTGCCGCCGAAGGCAGCTGCCCGCGTGCCGGTCTCGAACGTGTCCTTGGCGAACGTGCCGCCGAAGGGCAGCTCCATGTGGGTGTGGGGATCGATCGCGCCGGGGATGACCCACTTGCCGGTGGCGTCGACGACCTTGTCGGCGGCGACGTCGAGGTCGAGCCCGATGAGCGTGATCTCCTCGCCGTCGACGAGGAC
>DATEZX010000313.1:0-4788 GCA_035255225.1 Candidatus Limnocylindrales bacterium | reverse complement strand
GAACGCTCGAGCTCATCGACCTCGCCGACCGGGACCAGGTCCACGCCGCCGGCGCGGCCGTGTTCGTCCGGCGCAAGGACGACCTCGAGGTCTACGACGCGGTCTTCGAGCGGTACTGGCGGGTTGTCGCGGCGCTGGATCGGGGGGAGGGCGACCTCGAGCTGGCGGAGCTGCTGCCGGACGAGGGCGAGCGCGAAGCCGGGCTCGAAGCCCTGCTGCCCGGCGACGAGCGGCGAGCGATGCCCGAGGACCGGAGCGGCACGCCGGTGCCGGCCGACTCGCAGGCCGCCGAGGATGCCGGCGAGGCCGACGCCCGCGTCATCGCCCCCGACGCGTACAGCCGCCTCGAGGCGCTTCGCCACAAGGACTTCGACCGGATGACTCCGACCGAGCTCCGCGACGCCGAGCGGCTCGTCGATCTGCTGATGCCGCGGCTGGAGCGTCGGCGGACCCGCCGCTACGAGCTCCATCCGCACGGCCGGCGGCTCGCGCCCCGGGCGATGTTCCGGGCCAACCTCGCGTCGGGCGGCGAGACCCTGGAGTGGGTCTGGCGACGGCCGACTCGGCGACCGCGGCCGCTCACGCTCATCTGCGACATCTCGGGCTCGATGGAGCGCCACTCGCGGCTGTTGCTGCGGTTCGTTCAGGCGCTCTCGGCGTCGTCCGCCGTTCGGACGGAGTCATTCGTCTTCGGGACGAGGCTGACCCGCGTGACCCGCGTCCTCCGCGATCGCGACCGCGATCGCGCACTCCAGCGGGTCTCCGAGACGGTCACGGACTGGGCCGGCGGGACCCGGATCGGCGAGTCGTTCCGGGAGTTCAACCTGCGGTGGTCCCGGCGGACGCTCCGCTCGAGCGGCATCGTCATCGTCGTCTCCGATGGCTGGGACCGCGGCGACCCGGGGCTGGTGGCCGTCGAAACCGCGCGCCTTCGGCGGAGCTGCCACCGCCTGGTGTGGCTCAACCCGCTGGCCGGGACGCCCGGCTACCAGCCCCTCGCCGCGGGGATGCGCGCGGCGATGCCGTACGTCGACGACTTCCTCGCCGCCGGTACCGTCGCCAGTCTCGAGGCGCTCGGCGAGGTCCTGGCCGGCGCACGCGGCGCGGACATCCGCCGTGGCAGCGAGGCGGCGGCGCACGCGCCCGCCGTCCCCGACGAGGCGCTGGCGCGCGGCGCGGCCGCCACGGCCGCTCGACCACTGGCCCGGCCGCCGGACCCGGCCGCCGCGCCGCGCCTGACCTGAGCCGGCCACGGCGCATGCGCGAGCTGCTGGCGACGTACGACGCGTGGGTGGCCGAGGGCCTCGGCGTGGGCCGCGCCGTGGTCGTCCGGACCTTCGGCTCGGCGCCCCGCTTCGAGGGCGCGGTCCTCCTCGTCGCCGAGGACGGCCGGCTCGTTGGCTCGGTCAGCGGCGGCTGCGTCGAGGGGGCGGCAGCCGAGGAGGTGGCGCGGGCCCGGGCCACCGGCCGTTCGCGCGTGATCCGCTACGGGATCTCGGACGAGCAGGCGTGGGGAGTCGGCCTCGCCTGTGGCGGCACGATCGACGTCCTGGCCGAGCCGGAGGTGCCCGAGGCCGTGGTCGGGGCGGTCCGCCGGCCGGGACGGGCCGTCGTGACGCCACTGCCACCGGACCTCCCGCCACCGGAGGTCGGGCCGTATGAGGCGGGGGAGGGTGCCGCGCCCGGCCAGGCGGTCGTCGTCGATCCGGCGGAGCCCGACGGGGCTGGTGGCGCCGACCTCCCGACCGGTGTCCGAGACGCCGCCCTGGCGGACCTCGACGCGGGACGCTCGGAGCTTGTCCTCTCGGGCGACCGGGGCTGGTTCGTCGAGGTGTTCCCGACGCCTCAACGGCTCGTCGCCGTGGGCGCGACCGAGGTCACTCGTCAGCTCGTCGGCCTGGCCCGGGCGCTGGGCTACGAGACGATCGTCGTCGACGCCCGCCCGGCGTTCGCGACCCCGGAGCGCTTCCCGGACGTCGACCGGCTCCTCGTCGCCTGGCCGGACGAGGCGTTCGATGAGATCGGGCTCGGCCGCCGGGACGCCGTCGCGGTCCTGTCGCACGACCCCAAGTTCGACGAGCCGGCCATCGTCGAGGCCTTCCGGCGGGGCGCCCGCTACGTCGGCGCCGTCGGTTCACGCAGGAGCCAGGCGAGCCGGCGCGACCGCCTCCTCGCCGCCGGCCTGACCCAGGCCGACCTGTCGCGCCTCCGCGGGCCGATCGGCCTCGACCTCGGCGGGCGCGAGCCGGTCGAGACCGCTCTCGCGATCCTGGCCGAGATCGTCGCCGCGAGGCGCGGCGGTTCCGGGGCGCCGCTCCGCGACCGGGCCGGCCGGATCAGCTCGCCGAGTGCCTGACCGACCCCCGACCGTCCGTGCGGTCGTCCTGGCAGCCGGGGCGGCGCGCCGCTTCGGGAGCGACAAGCTCCTCGCCGGCCTCGACGGCAAGGCGCTCCTCCAGCACGTCCTGGATGCCCTCGCCGCGGCCGGCATCGACGACCCGATCGTCGTCCTCGCCCCGGGTCGCGACGCGGCCGCAGCGAGCCTCGAGTGGCGCGCCGCGACACGGGTCCGGAACGACCATCCCGAGGCGGGTCTCGCGTCATCGCTCAAGGTCGGCTGGGCGGCCGCCATCGCGGCCGATCCGCCGCCCGCCGCGGTCCTCGTCGTGCTGGGCGACCAGCCGCGGATCGCACCGGCCGTCGTCCGCGCCCTGGCCGCCGCGCCGCTCGACGCGAGCCGGCCGATCGTCGCGCCCCGCTACCTCGCCGGCGGCGGCCACAACCCGCTCCGGATCGAGGCCACGGCGGATGCCCTCGTCGCAGGCACGTCCGGCGACCGCGGCCTCGGGCCGCTCGTTGCGGCGTCGGCGGCCCTCGTGCGGTGGCTCGACGTCGACGGTTCGAACCCGGACGTGGACGAGCCCGCCGACCTCCTCCGCCTGGCCGGCCACTAGACTCGCCCGGATGGACTTTGCCGGAAGGGTCTCGATCGCGGCGACGCGCCAGGCGGTGTGGGACTTCCTGACCGACTTCGAGGCCCTGCCGACGTGCGGGCCGGGCGTCGAGTCGGTCGAGCCGCTGAGCGACGGCCGGGCCCGCATCCACGCGCGCCTCGGCTTCGGGTTCATCGTCGCCCGGTTCACGATCGACCTCGAGTCGGTGGCCGTCGAGCCACCCGACCACGCCACGATCCGGGGCAGCGGCGAGGCGCCCGGCAGCCAGGTCGAGGGTCGGGCCGAGATGCGCCTGAGCGGCCCTCCGGCCGGACCGACCGAGATCGACTGGAATGCCGAGGTCGAGCTGTTCGGGTCGCTGGCCGGCGCCGGGGCGCGGCTCGTCGAGAGCGCTGCGGGCCGGCTCATCGACCAGGCCTTCGACTGCGTCCGATCGCGGCTCGAAGCGACGGCCGCGTAGGTCCGACCCCGGCTCGCCCAGGCGTGGAGCGGCTCCAGCGGACCGTCGGGCCACTCGCCACGAACGTCCACGTCCTCGCCGACGAGCGGAGTCGTGAGGCGATCGCGATCGACACGGCGATCCCGTCGCTGGCCTGGATCTCCGACGAGCTGGCCGCCCGAGGCTGGAGGCTCAGGCTCATTGTCTCGACCCACGGCCACTGGGACCACATCGGCGACAACGCCCGCGTGGCGGAGCACACGGGGGCTTCGATCGCGGTCCATCCCCTCGACGCCGCGCGCCTCGCCGACCCGCAGCCGCTGTGGGCGCCGTTCGACATCCCACCGTCGGTCGCGGCGGTCGAGCTGGCCGAGGGCGGCGAGGTCCGCTTCGGCTCGGTCCGGCTGCGGGTCCTCCACACGCCCGGTCACACCGAGGGCTCGGTCTGCCTCGAGGCGGGCGGGGAGGGCCTGCTGTTCAGCGGCGACACGCTGTTCGCCGGCTCGTTCGGCCGGGTCGACCTGCCGGGCGGCGACCCGGCGGCGATGGTCGACTCGCTGGCCCGGCTGCGGGAGCTGGCGGACGGCGTCGCGGTCCTGCCGGGCCACGGCCCGATGACGACGATCGGGCGCGAACGCCCATGGCTCGACTGGATCGCGCGGGAGCGCCGCCTGCCGGTCTAGAGCTCGAGAGGCTTGCGGTAGTGGACGCCGGTGCGGTGGCGGACGAAGCCCATCCGCTCGTACAGCCCGACCGCGCCGCTGAGGTTCTCGGTGTCGACCCCGAGGGCGGCCTCCTCGACCCCGCGCCCGGCGAGGTGCCGGAGGGTCGACGCGATGAGGGCCGCGGCAACGCCGCGTCGCCGCCAGGGCCGCCGGACCGAGACGTGGTCGAGCCAGGCCCGGGTGATCCCGAGCCGGGCGTTCTCGTCGGGATCGATCGACGTGAGCACCGAGCCCGCGACCTCGTCGCCGGCCCACGCGACCTGCCACAGCGTCGTGTCGAGGCGCGGGCGGCTGAACCACCACTCGAAATCGGCCTCGGTCCGGACCGCGGCCTCCCAGTGATCCTCGAAGGCCTCGACGTCGGCGTCCCAGATCGCACGATGGTGAGCTGGGAGGACCGGCCGGACCTCGATGCCGGGCGGCAGCGGGGCATCGGGAATCGGGGCGGAGATCGGGCGGAGCATGTCCATGCCGTACCGGACGACGCGGTAGCCGTGCGCGGCGGCGAGCTGGGCATGGCCGGGCACGAGTTCGTCGCCCCAGCCGCCGAGCTCCTGCACGAGGCCGGTCGGCCCGGCGTCGCCGGCCCGGGCCCGCTCGGCGACGTGGCGCTCGGCCCAGGCGAGGAGGCCCGCCCCGACGCCCTGGCGGCGGTCGCCCGGTCGCACGG
>DATEZX010000312.1:0-4864 GCA_035255225.1 Candidatus Limnocylindrales bacterium | reverse complement strand
TGGGTCTACGGCGTCATCCGCAACGCCCTGCCGGCCCAGATCAACGTCATCGGCTCGACGATCTTCCTCGTCGCCGTCGGCGGCGTCGCGATCTCGACCCTCCTCAGCGGCCGGGCACCGCGGCTGGCCCGCTAGCCGTCCCCCCGTCGCCCGGGGGCGTCGGGAAGCGCGCGTCCAGGGCGACCTCGAAGCGTCGAATGGTCCGGAACGCGTAGCGCGACTCGGCCACGAAGACGACGCCGAAGACGACGACCGTCGCGACCGAGGCCAGGAGCGGGCCGCCATCCAGCAGCACGGCGGCAAGGCCGACGACCGAGCCGGCGAGCGCTGCGTTGAGCATGTTGATCATCCCGTTCGTCGTCGACAGGCCGTGGAGCAGGCCCGCCAGGAATGACTGGGTGTGGGCCGGGACGCCGTAGGTCGCCATCACGCCGGTCGCGTCGTCGTGGATGCTCGTGATCAGGAACGGCAGGATCTCCGGCGCCATCTGGGCGTAGGCATTGCGGATGCGGTTCATGCCGTGGATGGCTCGGAGATCGTCGAGCGTGGCGTCCATGATCCGGCCCACGGTCGCGAGGCCGATCACCAGGTCGAGCGTCAGCAGGCCCGCGGCGAGCAGCAGGAAGTCCCGCGAGAAGGCCATGGCGTTCGCGGCGAGCGCGAGGGCCACGAGCGACGCCGAGACGAACGTCAGGAACATGCCCGCCCGAGCGAAGGCCTCGTTGTAGACGAGCGATCGGGCCGACAGGAGGCTCCAGTGCTCGGTGCTGAGGATCTGCAGGGCCCGTGGATCGTCGAGGCTGCCGGCGGGTCCCTCGGATGCCGTCGTCGCGGTCGCCGCCCCGGCGGCCGCCGCCCGACCCGGGGGCGGCAGGTGCTCGATGGCCGGGATGGCCGTCGACCGCTCGTCCATCACGGCCCCTTCCCTCCCCCGACCATGGCCGTCAGGCGCTCCCGGTAGCGCGCGCCCTCGCGCCAGGCGTAGCCGCTGAAGCCAGCGGCCGAGGCGACGAAGACGACCAGGCCGACGAGGATCGCGCCGCTCATGTCGGCCCCGAGGATCGCCCCGACGAGCCCGCCGATGACGCCGCCGATCGCGCTCGAGATGACGCCCACGACCGCGGGCGTCGTCACCAGGAAGTGCAGCACCGACGGCCGGATGACGTCGATCGCCCCGAATGACCGAGAGATGCCCGCGACGTCGAGGGTGTGGCCGGCGATGAAGCGGGCCTCGATCCCCGGCACCATCTCGACGTAGCTGGCCCGCAGCATGTTCATGCCGGCGACCCACAGCAGGTCCTCGTTGTTGACCTGGGTCAGCCGGACGAAGGTCGCCGCGCCGAGGAACATCGTCACCGACAGGACGATCAGGGCGAACAGGCTGAACGCCGACCCGAAGGCCATCGCCGGGCCGGCGAGGGCCAGGGCGACGGTCGCCGCGGACAACGTCGACAGGAACATCGAGGTCCGGCTGAAGGCCTCGCTCCACGTCAGCGACCGCGTCGCCAGGAGGCTCCAGTGCTCGGTGGCGAGGAGCTGGGGGGCCCGGGGGTCGTCGAGGTCCGGCCCCGCGGGCCCCGCCGGGGTGGGCCCTGCGGCCCGGGGAAGACCGTGCTCCATCAGTCGCCTCCCGCTGCACTCGAGGATTCGACGAGGGTCCGTCGGATGGTCTCATGGAGCTGGCCGTTGGTCGCGAGGAACGTCCCGCCCTCGAACGATCGCCGGCCGTCGAAGTCGGTGACCCGGCCGCCCGCCTCCTCGACGAGGAGCATCGGCGCGGCCGCGTCCCACGGCCACAGGTCGACCTCGACCATCGCCTCGGCGGCGCCCTCGGCGACGAGGGTGTAGCCCCAGAAGTCGCCGAAGCCACGCTCCCGCCAGGCGTCGCCGATGAGGGCTCGGAAGCCCGGCGCCCGGCCCGAGGCCTCGAGGCTGGAGGCGCTGGCGTAGAGGATCTGCGCCTCGGAGACATGGGCCACCCGCGAGACCTCGATGCGGCGCGGCGCCTCGGCCCCGACGGCGCCGGCCGCCCAGGCCCCACCGCCCCGCCAGGCGTACCAGCGTTGGCGGAGGGCGGGCGCCGACAGGACCGCCGCAACCAGCTCGCCGTCGCGCGCGGCGGCCAGCAGGGTCGCGAACAACGGGATGCCGCGCAGGAAGTTGTGCGTCCCGTCGATCGGGTCGACGTACCACTGGACGCCCGTCGAGCCCTCCTCGACGCCGAGCTCCTCGCCGACCACGCCGTGGCCGGGGAAGGCCGCCGCGATCCGGTCCCGCAGCAGGCGTTCGATCGTCCGGTCGGCCACGGTCACGAAGCTCCGGTCCGGCTTCCGCTCGAGCTGCAGATCGCGCCGGAAGTGGCGCATGGCCATCGCGTCGGTCGCGTCGCACCAGCCGAGTGCCGCCTCGACCCAGGCCCGGCCATCGGCCTCATTCGTGCCGGCGGCGCCCCGGTTCGGGCCCTGGCTCACGCCCGGATCCTCGCGCCGTCGGGGTCCCACAGCGGCTCCCGGACGACCTCGAACCCGATCCACTCCCCGAAGACCTCGACCTCGCCGCGGGCCCCGATGGCCGCGCCGTCCGGCGGCAGGTACGCGTAGGCGATCGAGCGCTCCACCGCGTAGCCGTAGCCACCGCTCGTGACCCGGCCGACGATCCGGCCGTCCACGCGGACCGGCTCGTTGCCGAGCGCGACGGAGCGAGGGTCGTCGAGGACGAGGCAGCGCAGGCGCTTCCGAGGGCCGGCCGCCTTCGCGGCGACGAGTGCCTCGCGGCCGACGAAGTCGGCGCCCTTGTCGAGCCGGACCGCGAAGCCGAGGCCCGCCTCGTACGGCGTCTCCTCGGGGGTGATGTCGCTCGACCAGACGCGGTAGCCCTTCTCGAGCCGCAGGGCGTCGATCGCCCGATAGCCGCCCGCCACGAGGCCGTGGTCGGCTCCGGCCGCCCAGATCGCGCGCCACAGCGCGGCCCCATACTCGCTCGGTGGGTAGAGCTCCCAGCCGAGCTCGCCCACGTACGTCACCCGCAGCGCCAGGACCGGCACCTCGCCGATCGTGATGTCGCGGGCCGCGAGGTACGGGAAGCCCTCGTTCGACAGGTCATCGCGGGTGAGCGGGGCGAGGATCGAGCGCGCTGCCGGGCCCCACAGCCCGAAGCAGGCCAGCGAGGAGGTCACGTCCCGCACCGCGGGGCCGGACGAGCCGTCCTCGGGCAGGTGCCGGCGGATCCAGCCGAGGTCGTGGTTTCCGAAGGCGGTGCCGGTGACGATGAGGAAGCGGTCCTCGGCCCGTCGGGTCACCGTGAAGTCACACTCGATCCCACCGCGGCGGTTGAGCATCGACGTGTAGACGATCGAGCCGACCGGGCGGTCGACGTCGTTGGCGCACAGCCGCTGCAGGAACGCGACGGCGTCGGGGCCCTCGACCTCGATCTTGGCGAAGCTCGACTCGTCGAACAGCGCCGCCGTTCGACGCGTCGCGAGGGCCTCCGCGGCGATCGCCGGCGACCAGTGCTCGCCGGCCCAGCCGCGCGGCCGCGTCGCCTCGAGCCTCGCCCGGTCGGCGGCGCCCGGTCCCTCGACCGCGCCCGCGCCCGTCGCGTTCGGCTCGAACCAGTTCGGGCGCTCCCACATCGACTTCTCGCCGAAGACCGCGCCGAGGCCCTGCAGCTCGGCGTAGGCCGGCGAGAGCCGCAGCGGCCGGCCGGCCCGGCGTTCCTCGTTCGGATAGTGGATGTCGTAGTAGGTCGCGTACGTCTCGTCGGTCCGGGCAAGGGTCAGCTGCGGGCTCCGGTACTGGGCCCCGAACCGGCGGATGTCCATCTTCCAGAGGTCGAGCTCCGGCTCGCCCTCGACGATCCAGTGGGCCAGCTGGCGGCCGATCCCGCCGGCGCCCGCGATGCCATGGGCACAGAAGCCCGCGGCGACGAAGAAGCCCCGGACCTCGCTCTCGCCGAGGATGAACTCGTTGTCCGGGGTGAAGGCCTCGGGCCCGTTGATCATCCGGGTGATCCCGGCGTCGGCGATCGCCGGGACGCGGTGGATCGCGCCGGCCATGATCGCCTCGAAGCGCGGCCAGTCCGGCTCGAGCAGGCGGTGGTTGAAGTCGGCCGGGATGCCGTCGAGGGCCCATGGCGCGGGGTTGCGCTCGTAGCCGCCCATGCACAGGCCGCCGAGGTCCTCCCGGAAGTAGCACAGGTGATCCGGGTCGCGCATCGTCGGCAACCCGGACGTCACGCCGGCGATCGCGTGGGTGAAGAGGTACTGGTGGGCCATCGGCACGATCGGGACGGTCACCCCCACCAGGCGCCCGATCTCGGGCGCGAACATCCCGCCCGCGTCGACGACGACGTCGGCCTCGATCGTCGTTCGCTCCAGCTCGCCGCCTGATCCGCGTCGCTCGACCTCGACCCCCGTGACCCGCCCCCGCCGGACGCCGATCCCGACGACCCGCGCGTGCTGCCGGATGGTCGCCCCGCGGGAGCGCGCCCCCGCCGCGAGGGCGTGGGCCAGCCCCGACGGGTCGAGCCAGCCGTCGGTCGGCAGCCACACCGCACCGAGGACACCGTCGAGCGACATCAGCGGGAAGCGCTCCTGGGCCTCCCCCGGCGAGATGAGCTCGAGCGGCAGGCCGAACGTCTTGGCCCAGCCCGCCTGGCGCCGGAGCTCCTCGAGGCGCGCCGGGGTCGAGGCCAGGCGCAGCGACCCGACCTCGTGCCACGCCAGGTCGACGCCTGTCTCGGCGGTCAGTCGGCGGTACAGGTCGGCGCCGTACATCATCATCCGGGTCAGGGTCACGGTCGACCGCAGCTGGCCGACCAGGCCGGCCGAGTGGAACGTCGAGCCGGAGGTCAGCTCCGCGCGGTC
>DATEZX010000311.1:0-6265 GCA_035255225.1 Candidatus Limnocylindrales bacterium | reverse complement strand
CGAGCCGGCGCTCCGATTCCTGCCCCGCGCCCGCCTCGACGACCTCGTCCAGGCGCTTCGAGGCGAAGGTCGGACCGTGGTCGGACCCACGGTCGCCGACGGCGCGATCGGCATGGCGGAGATCGCGCGAGCGGACGAGCTGCCTGTCGGGTGGTCGATGTCGACGGCGCCCGGCGTGGCGCGCCTTGAGCAGCGAGCCTCGACGGACCCACGAGGCGGCCGGGCCTTCGACCACGCGGCCGCCTGGAGTGGCATCAAGCCCTGGACGTTCCCGCCCCGGGTCGATGCGCTCCGGCTCGGGCTGGCCGACGGCAACGGCCTCGAGATCGCCGATGGCCCGGCCGCCGAGCCATCCGGGCCGCCGCCGGTCGCGATTCTCGGCGCTCGCGCGTGCGATCTCGCCGCCCTGGCGGTCCACGACCGCGTCCTGGCCAACGGCCCGGCGATCGATCCCGACTACGCCGCCCGGCGGCGCGACCTCCTCGTGCTCGCCGTGGAGTGCGCCCTCGCCACCTCGACCTGCTTCTGCGCCTCGATGGGTACCGGGCCCGAGGTGACGGCCGGCGCCGACGTCGTGCTCTCGGAGCTCGAGGACGGGTTCCTCGTCCGGGCCACCAGCCCGGCCGGTGGGCGGATCGTGGACGGCTTGGCCCTCGATCCTGCGCCACCGGACGCGGCCGCCCGGGCCGACGCCCAGGTCGCGGCGGTGCGGGCCTCGATGCGGGACGGCGTGGACGCCGAGGGCCTCCGGGATCGTCTGCTGGCCAACCTCGACTCGCCGCGCTGGGACCAGGTGGCGGCCCGCTGCCTCGCCTGCGCCAACTGCACGCTCGTCTGTCCGACCTGCTTCTGCACCGGACTGACCCTCGCGTCGGACCTCGACGGCCGGACCTCGTCCGCGACGCGGACGTGGGATAGCTGCTTCACCGCCGGCTTCGCCCAGGTCGCCGGCGGCAGCTTCCGGCCACGACACCGCGATCGATACCGGCAGTGGCTGACCCACAAGTTCGGGACCTGGCACGACCAGTTCGGAACGTCGGGCTGCGTCGGCTGCGGGCGCTGCATCGCCTGGTGCCCGGTCGGGATCGACGTCCGCGAGGAGCTCGCGGCGATCGCCGTCGCGACGCCGTCCGCGCCACCGCAGCCGGCCCACCCAGGACCCCAGACGCTGCCGCCGGGCTACATCGCGGCCCGGCTGGCGTCAGTCGCCCCGGAGACCGCCGACACCGCGACCCTCCGCCTCGCCACCGACGATCCGCTCATCCTCGCCGCACGGCCCGGCCAGTTCGTCATGGTCGCCGTCCCCGCGTTTGCGATCCCGCCGATCTCGATCTCGCGGATGCGGCACGACGGCATCGAGCTGACGATCCGGGCCGCCGGACCCGCGACGAGCTTCCTCACCCGCCTGGAGCCGGGAGCGGAGCTGGCCCTCCGCGGGCCGCTCGGCCGCCCCTGGCCGCTCGAGGACGCCGTCGGGCGCGACGTCGTCGTCGTGGCTGGCGGGATCGGCCTGGCGCCGCTGCGCGGGGTCATCGACGCCCTCCTCGCCGAGCGCGAGCGGTACGGGGCGATCCGGCTCTACATCGGCGCCCGGACGCCGCAGGACCGGCTGTTCGTGGCCGAGCTCGACGCCCTGGCGGCCCGCGAGGACCTCCTGGTCCGCGTGACCGTCGACCGGGCCGGCCCCGAGTGGCTGGGTCGCGTCGGCATCGTGACCCAGCTGTTCCGGACGGTCACGGGCACTGGCGAGAACGTCACGGCGTTCATCTGCGGCCCGGAGCGGATGATGGTCGCCGTCGCCGACACGATGGCCGACCTCGGGGTTCCGCCGAGCCGGACCTGGCTGACGCTGGAGCGGCACATGGAGTGCGGCGTCGGGCTGTGCGGTCACTGCCAGCTCGGCGGGCGCTTCGTCTGCAAGGACGGGCCGGTGTTCTCGGTCGCCGAGCTCGGACCGGACCTCCGGCGGGAGGGCCTGTGATGGTCGTCACACCGGTTCGCCACTCGGCCCGCGCCGCGGCCGTCCGCCGCCCCCGAGTCGGGGTCGTGAAGTTCGCGTCGTGCGACGGCTGCCAGCTGACGATCCTCGACCTCGAGGACGAGCTCCTCGCCCTGGCGGAGCGGTTCGAGATCGTCGAGTTTGCCGAAGCGACCTCGCGACGGTCGTCGGGCCCGTTCGACGTCCTGCTGGTCGAGGGCTCGATCTCGACGCCCGAGCAGGCGGTCGAGATCGTCCGCCTCCGAGCAGCGGCCAAGACGCTGGTCACGATCGGCGCGTGCGCGACAGCCGGCGGCATCCAGGCCCTCCGCACGGCCGCCGAGCACGAGGCCTTCCGAGCCGCGGTCTACCCCGCGCCGGGCTACGTCGACTCGCTCGACGTCGCGAGCCCGATCTCGTCGTACGTCACGGTCGACGCCGAGCTCCGCGGCTGCCCGATCGATCCCGGCCAGCTGGTCGAGCTGCTCACCGCGCTGACGACCGGCCGGCGGCCGCAGCTGCCCGACCAGGCCGTCTGCCTCGAGTGCAAGCGCCGCGGCGTGACCTGTGTCGTGGTCGCCCGCGGCCTGCCGTGCCTCGGGCCGGTGACCCGCACCGGCTGCGGAGCGATCTGCCCCCGCTTCGGGCGGGGCTGCTACGGCTGCTTCGGGCCGCGCGAGGGCGCCAACGTCGATTCGCTCGCCTCGGGCATCGCCTGGCACGGCAGCCTGGCGCAGGCGGAGGTCGGTCGGCTGTTCGCCGGGTTCACCGGCGCGGCCCCGCCGTTCCGAGGGGTCACCGACCGCCTCGGCGGCAGGCCCGCCCGCGAGCTCCGGCCATCGCTGGCGCGTCCCCCGGAGCTTGCCGTCGAGGGGCCGCCGGCCTGGGGTCCCGGGACGGGCGGCGGAGCGGGCGAGGAGGCCGGCGATGGGCCACGGGACTGACCGGCCCGAGGGTGTCCGGCTCGGGGCCGAGGTGATCGCGCGTCCGCCGGCGCCCGGAGCCCGTCGGACCGGCGACCTCCGGTTCCAGGTCGAGAACCTGACCCGCGTCGAGGGCGAGGGATCCCTCCAGCTCCTCGTCCGCGAGGGCGTCGTGGAGGAGGCGCGGCTCCAGATCTTCGAGGCGCCGCGGTACTTCGAAGCCCTCGTCGCCGGCCGATCGCCGGACGAGGTCCTCGACATCGTCGCCCGGATCTGCGGCATCTGCCCCGTCGCCTACCAGATGAGCGCCGTCCACGCCTTCGAGGACCTGTTCGGGGTCGAGGTCGAGCCCTCGACTCGGGCGCTCCGCCGCCTCCTGTACTGCGCGGAGTGGATCGAGAGCCACGCCCTCCACGTGTACCTCCTCCATGCCCCGGACTTCCTGGGCTACCCCAGCGCCGTCGAGCTGGCGCTCGATCACCGCGAGCTCGTGGCCGACGGGCTGCGCCTCAAGCAGGTCGGCAACCGCCTCCTGACGACGCTCGGCGGCCGCCCGATCCACCCGGTCAGCGTGCGGGTCGGCGGCTGGTCGCGGGTGCCGCGCCGCGCCGAGCTCGCGGCCCTGCGCCCAGCCCTCGACGACGCGCTCCGCCTCGCCCGGGCGACCGTCGAGGTGGCCCTGAGCCTCGAGCCGCCGGTCTTCGAGCGCGAGCCGCGCCTCGTCGCCCTCCGCCATGCCGCCGAGTACCCGATGAACGAGGGCCGGATCGTCTCGACGGACGGCCTCGACCTCGCGCCCGGGGCCTGGGGCGAGGCCTTCCACGAGGTCCAGGTGCCATGGTCGAACGCCCTCCAGGCGCGCGGGACCGACGAGCTGCCGTACCTGCTCGGGCCGAGCGCCCGGATCGTGCTCGACCACGACCGTCTCCACCCGCTGGCCCGCGAGGCCCTCGTCGCGAGCGGGGCCCTCGAGTCGATCCGCCGGAATCCCTACCGGAGCATCGTTGCCAGGGCGATCGAGCTGGTCCACGCGACCGCCGAGGCGATCGACCTCGTGGACACTTACGTCCCGCCGGACGCGCCGGCCGTGGCCTGGCAACCACGTCCCGGGATCGCCGCCTGGGCGACCGAGGCGCCGCGTGGGCTGCTGTTCCACCGCTACGAGGTCGGCGCCGACGGGCTCGTTGCCGCCGCCTCGATCGTGCCGCCGACGTCCCAGAACCAGGCCGCCATCGAGGCCGACATCGCGACCTTCGCGCCGCGCGTCCTCGACCTGCCGATGGACGCGGCGACGCACGCCCTCGAGCAGCTCATCAGGTCCTATGACCCGTGCATCTCGTGCGCAACGCACTTCCTCGACCTGCGGATCGACGGCAGGGTTGGGCCCGTGAGCCCGCTCCGCCGCCCGCAGCCCGAACGTCGATGAACGCCCCGTTGCCGGCCGTCCGGCTCCTCGTCTGCGGCAACGCCGATCGTGGCGACGATGGCGCGGCGCTGGCAGCGGTGGCCCACTTCCTGCCGCGCATGGAGGACGCGATCCGGCACCGGATCGAGGTCAAGCGCTGCGCCCAGCTCGATCCGACCGATCTCATCGACGTCCCGCCTGGCCGGGCCTGCATCGTCGTCGACACCGTCGTCGGGATCGACGCCGGGACCGTCGTCACGATGCCGCTCGAGGACCTGGCCAACGACGGCCACGGGCTCAGCCCGCGATCCTCTCATGCCCTGCCGATCGGCCAGGTCCTCGGCATTGCCGCGGCGATCCGGGGCACGCTCCCGGCCGGCGTGTTCGTCGGGATCGGCGGACGGCGCTTCGGGTTCGGCGGCCGCCGCTCTCGTGCGGTCACCCAGGGCATGCGGGCCTTCGAGAGCGCGACCGAGGGCGAGGTCCGGCGGCTGGCCTCGGCGGCGCTGGTCGCGGGACCGGGCGGCCACCCCGGCGTCTGACGGCCGGGCGAGGTCGACCGGGCGAGCGGGGGCCGAGCGGCCCCGCGACTTCGGGCCGCTGGTCCCTTCGTGCGACGGCCGGCACGCTCGACCATCGGGCCATGACGTCCCCTAAGGCAGACTTGCCGTCCTCCGAGCCCCCCACCGCTCCCCGCTATCCGGGCATCCCGGCGATCGTCGACGGCTCCGAGGCCGTCGCCCACGTCGAGAGCCGCCTGGCCGAGATCGCCTGCGTCTACCCGATCACCCCATCGACGACGATGGCGGCGATCTACCAGGCCGCGGTCGCCGACGGACGGACCGACCTGTGGGGCACGCCCCTCCGGTTCATCGAGCCGGAGTCGGAGCACTCGTCCGCGTCCGCCGCGGAGGGCGCGGCGCTCGCCGGCGCTCGGGTCACGAACTTCACCGCCGGCCAGGGCCTCGTCCTCATGAAGGAGGTCCTGCTCGTCATCAGCGGCAAGCGCCTGCCGGTCGTGTTCCACGTCGGCGCGCGGGCCCTGACGAGCCAGGCCCTCAACATCCACGCCGGCCACGACGACGTCATGGCCGTCGCCGACGCCGGCTGGGGCATCGTCTTCGCCCGGAACGCCCAGGAGGCGGCCGACCTCGCGGCCATCGCCCGGCGGACCGCGGAGGCAACCCAGACGCCGTTCATCGTCGCCCAGGACGGCTTCCTCACGACCCACACCCTCGAGAACGTCCGGCTGCCCGAGGACGAGCTCCTCCATGACTTCCTCGGCGAGCCGCGGCTCCACGTCCGCGACCTGTTCGACCCGGCCGAAGCCCTCATGACCGGCGTCGTCGAGAACCAGGACGCCTACATGAAGGGCAAGATCGGCCAGCGGGCCTACACCGACCGCATCCCCGCGGTCATGGCCGAGGCGATGGCCGAGTGGACGACCCTCACCGGCCGCCACGTCGCGCCGATCGACACGTACCGCATCGAGGATGCCCGCGAGATCCTCGTCTCGATGGGCACGATCGCCGACACCGCGATCGCCGTCGTCGACCACCTTCGCTCGATCGGGCGTCCGGTTGGCTGCATCACCGTGACGTCGTTCCGGCCGTTCCCGGCGAACGAGCTGGCGGCCGCCCTCCAGCACGCCCGGGCGGTCGGGGTCGTCGAGCGGACCGACGAGCCGCTCGCTGCGGCAAACCCGCTGACTCGTGAGATCAAGTCGGCCCTGTACGAGGCCGCCGCCGAGGGTGAGATGGTCCCGAGGGTCCACTCGTTCTCGGCCGGGCTCGGCTCACGCGACGTGGCCGCGGGCGACCTCATCGCCGTCTTCGACCAGCTGGCCCACCGCGGGCCGGCGCCCGAGCCGCTCCGGGTCCTCGGCATCCGCCATCCGCTCGCGATCGACGCCACGACCGTGGACCTCCGTCCCGCGGGCGCGTACTCGCTCCGGGGCCA
>DATEZX010000310.1:0-4041 GCA_035255225.1 Candidatus Limnocylindrales bacterium | reverse complement strand
GACGTGGCGCGTCGAGCGTCTCCGGCCGGCCCTCGAGCGGAGCCCCGAGCGGGCGGCGGCGTTCGAGACACTCGGCGAGATCGACCTCGAGGCCCTCTACGGCCCGTGGTCGTGGGAGGCCGGTCCGGGGGATGGCCCCTCCGGTCCGGGAGGGCCGACCGCCGTCGACCACCGCGGCGACCCGTTGCCGGCCGGGCGGTGGGACGACTTCGACGCGGCCCGCGACATCGGCTTCCCGGGTGAGCCGCCATTCACGCGGGGCGTCCACCCGAGCGGCTACCGCTCCCGACTCTGGACGATGCGGATGTTCGCCGGCTTCGGCGCCGCCGAGGACACCAACGCCCGCTTCAGGCAGCTCCTCGCCGCGGGCCAGACCGGCCTGTCGATCGCCTATGACATGCCGACCCTGTACGGCTACGACACCGACCAGCCGGAGGCCGAGGGCGAGTTCGGGACGTGCGGCGTCGCGGTCAGCTCGCTGGCCGACATGGAGGTCCTCCTCGGTGGGCTGCCGCTCGACCGGGTCTCGACGTCGATGACCATCAACGCGCCGGCGGCGCCGATCTGGGCGATGTACATCGTTGCCGCCGAGAAGGCGGGTGTGCCGCGGGCGGCCCTGGAGGGCACGACCCAGAACGACATCCTGAAAGAGTTCGTCGCCCAGAAGGAGTTCCTGTTCCCGCCCGAGCCGTCAATGCGCCTCGTCACGGACACGATCGAGTTCGGCACGCGCGAGCTGCCGAGGTGGAACACGATCTCGATCAGCGGCTACCACATCCGCGAGGCGGGCTCGACCGCCGTCCAGGAGCTCGCGTTCACGATCGCCGACGGCATGGCCTACGTCGAGGACGCCCTCCGGCGCGGCCTGCGGGTCGACGACTTCGCCCCTCGCCTGAGCTTCTTCTTCAACTCCCACAGCGACTTCTTCGAGGAGATCGCCAAGTTCCGGGCTGCCCGCCGGATCTGGTGGAAGCTCATGACCCAGCGCTACCGCGCGGAGAACGAGCGGTCGGCCTGGCTGCGCTTCCACAGCCAGACGGCGGGCGTGTCGCTGACCCCGCAGCAGCCGCTCAACAACCTCACCCGCGTCGCGATCCAGGCACTGGCCGCCGTCCTCGGCGGGACCCAGTCGCTCCACACCGATGCCTACGACGAGGCCCTCGCCGTGCCGACCGCCGAGGCCGCGTTGCTCGCCCTCCGCCAGCAGCAGGTCATCGCCGAGGAGACCGGCGTCGCCGGCACGGTCGATCCGCTCGGCGGCTCATGGTTCGTGGAGTCGCTCACGAACGAGGTCGAGCGCCAGGTCTGGCGCTACCTCGACGAGATCGACCGCCGCGGCGGGATGGTCAAGGCCATCGCCGAGGGCTACCCTCAGCGCGAGATCGCCGACGCCGCCTATCGCTTCCAGCGCTCCGTGGACGAGGGCCGACGGCGGATCGTCGGGGTCAACGCCTACGTCGACGAGAGCGAGGTCACGACGGTGCCGGTCCTCGAGGTCCCGCCGGGCTCGCTGCAGGGCCACCTCGCGCGCCTCGAGCGGACCCGCCGGGAGCGGGACAGCGTCGAGGTCGATGGCGCGCTTCGCGGACTGCACGACGCGGCCTCGCGACCCGGCTCGTCGGGGGCGAACCTGATGCCTCACTTCATCCGCTGCGCGGCTGCCTACGCGACGCTCGGCGAGCAGTGCGGCGTCCTGCGGGGCGTCTTCGGCGAGTACCGCGAGCCGGTCGCGGTCTGAGCCCGTTCACCCGTACCATCCCGCCATGTACTTCGACGCCCTGGAGTTCCTGGAGGAGGAGCGCGAGGCGTGGCGGCCGTACGAGGCCCTCGCCGAGCTGCCCGACGACCGCATCGACGTCCCGGTCGCCGCCGCCCACGGCTGGACGGGCCGCGACCTCATGAGTCACATGGCCCACTGGCTCGAAGCCGCCCTCGCGGTGGCGCAGGAGCTGGCGATCGCCGAGACCAGCCCCACGAAGGCTCGCCTCGATCGCGAGTGGGAGGAGCGCGGTGACGCCATCAACCTCGAGGTCCAGGTCGGGTGGCGGGCCATGCCGATCGAGGAAGTCCGGCGCCGCTTCCGGACGGTTCCCGGCGAGCTGCGCGGGACGCTGACCGTCGTCCCCGAGGTCCGCTGGCTCAAGAACGCCGACATGCTCCGCTACTTCCTCGACGAGACCATCGACCACGACACCGACCACCGGGCCGACCTGGACGCGATCCTGGCGGCGGGCGGATGACCGACGCCGGGCGAGGAACGCGGCCAGCGACCCTCGGAGCGCTCCTCGACGAGCTGGCGCCGCGACTGCCCGACGTGCGGACCGCTCGGGCCGGCGCCCGCGCCGAGTGGTCGCGCGGCGGGGTGGCCTTCGCGGCGATCGACGACGATGCCCTGGAGGTTCGCCTGGACGGACCGGTCGCGGCCGCGGCGCTCCGGACGCCGGACACGAGCGAGGCGTCGCGCGGCAGGCCATGGGTCCGATTCGCGCCACCCGAGCTCGACGACCACGCGATCGACCGGGCGACGGCCTGGTTCGAGCTCGCCTACCGCCGCGCCGCCGCGACGTGAGCGCCTCGCCTGCCGGCCGCGGCCACGCGATCGATCGCTTCGCGGCATTCGACCGCTACGTCGCCGACCGGATGCCGGCCTGGACCGAGGAGCTCGCGGCGTTCTGCCGGATCCCGTCCGAGGGCGGTGATCCTGTGGCCCTGCGCCAGGCCGCCGGGTGGATCGCCGACCGGTTGGACCGCCTCGGCGCGACGATCGACGTCGTCGAGGTCGACGGCGTGCCGCCCCTCGTCATCGGCGAGCTCGGCCGCGGCCGGACCCTCATCCTGCTCCAGCACTACGACGTCCAGCCGGCCGCGCCGCTCGAGCTCTGGACGACGGGTCCCTACGACCCGCAGGTCCGCGACGGGCGGTTGTACGCCCGCGGCGCGTGCGACAACAAGGGCGAGCTCCTGGCTCGGGCGTGGGGCGTCGAGGCGTACCTGGCGACCCTCGGGGACCTGCCGTGCCGCCTGCGCTTCCTCGTTCAGGGCCAGGAAGAGGGCGGGGGCGACGGCTTCCGGAAGGTGCTCGCGGCCCGGCCCGGCGTGCTTGTCGCCGACGGGGCGCTGAGCGAGGGTGGCGACGCCGACGTCAGCGGCCGATCCGTCGTCTATGGTGGCGTTCGCGGGATGCTCGAGGTCGAGCTGGCCTGCCGGACGATCGCCTATGACGCCCACTCCAGCCTCGCGAACCTCCTCCCGAGCGCCGCGATCCGGCTCGTCAGGGCGCTGTCGACCTTCTGGGACGACGACGGCGTGCCGGCGATCGAGGGCCTCGAGGCCCAGGTCCGACCGCCCACGCAGGCGCAGCTCGCGCTCGTGGACGGCATGGGCGAGGAGGAGCTGGCGGAGCTCCTGCCGGCCTACGGCGTCGAGGGCTTCGTTGCCGGTCGGCACGGCCGTGAGGCCAATCGCGTCCTGACGTTCGGGACGACGCTCAACCTGCAGGGGCTGTGGTCGGGCTACACCGGACCCGGCGAGAAGACGATCACGCCGGCCGAGGCTCATGCCCGGCTTGACATCCGGCTCGTGCCCGACCAGGAGCCGGCCGCGGTCCTCGAGGTCATCCGGCGACACCTCGCCGACCATGGCTTCGGCGACATCGCGGCGACACCGATCAGCGACGCGTATCGAGCCTGGTGGACGGCACCGGACGAGCCGCTCCTCGCCGCGGCCGTCCGCGCCTCGACTGCCGTCAAGGGGATGGCGGCCCTGCAGGTCGTCTCGGGCGCCGGGACCGAGCCGATGTACGACGTCGCGGCCGCACACGGCCTGCCGGCATCGAGCCTCGGCTCGGCCGACGAGCACGTCCGGGCGCACGCCCCGGACGAGAGCTACCGGCTGGCGGACGCCGAAGCGGCCGCGCGGATCCTCGGCCGCTTCCTCGACGAGTTCGCCGCGATCAGGGACTAGCCGCCCGGCGCGACGGCCGGCGCGTCAGGCCGCGCTGCTGCTCGCGTCGCTGCTCGGGGCCTGATGGGACTCGGGCGC